>PACG01000204.1 GCA_002699335.1 Candidatus Poribacteria bacterium | reverse complement strand
TAGGTTTCGGTGGCGGATTGTTCAATCTGGAAGTAACCCATTATTTCACTTCTAGGGTAAGTTTAGGGCAGACTTTATTTTATCAGAAAAAAGCCTATAAACCAGCATATTGTATTAATTTCGACACAATTAAAGTCACAGATTCAGGCTTCTACCATAGAGGGCGAGGAAGTAAGGATAGGAGAATATAGGGCTGCTGCTCACACCAGGTTGTAGGCACACCGTGTCGGCACCCAGATCTCTACTCCTCGTCGTCGCTGAAGGCTTCAAGTGCGGGGTAGGACCGCGTGGCGCCTAGGCATGGCATTTTCAAACCAGTGGTGTGTGTATGTCGGGCCGACGCGGGTACAGCATGCGGTTGTTACGTCGCTGGCGGCGAACCGCTGCCAGGTCTGAGTCTGCTACCAGAAAGGCCTTTTCGCCCGGCACCTCGGTCCCGAGTTAAAGGAGGTATTTGGAAACTCTCGAAGAAGTAACCATCGTAGCAGGTCAACAGACCAATCCAGCCAAAGTCGTAGGCCAAAGATGCTCCTCCCTTCTCCCAATACCATCGTATTCTTACCCCTTCGCTTCACAGAAGTGACCAACAAGTAGAGGACACACCGACCGTGGTGGGCATCTTGCGATATTACCACGATCATACACCCATGATTCACTATCCACGATTAACACCAGGTCGCCCTCATTCAAGACTGTGTTAGAAATTGTTACCTCGGCGTTTTCCAACAAAGTGGGCTGCCCACCAACTTGCTGTAAGGGTCTATAATCTCAAGAGTTGGGACCTGTTGAACTGGAACTTAGTGATCTTTTAAGTTTGCCCAGGTAGTGGCCAGTTTGTTCTTTGAATCAACTACCATAGGTTGAACCCCATTTCCATCCAGTGAAAAGGTGTTCACCATGAAAGTAACTGTCTTGCTATCCCAATTGTTCATAATTGCCTAAACCGACTTTTTTCACCTTCCTGATTTTGTGTGTCCAGGTCTTGTTACCGATCTGCTTCCAGGCATCGTCTTTTTTGCTTGAAATAGTCGGTGAAGACATCCTTATTTTTCTCCAGTTTGAAGTGCAGCAGTATGTCAAAACCTGTTAGAAAGTGACCTTTGTCTTGCCAGGCCCCCTGTACCATACTACCGATCAGGGCTTTCTGTGCTTGATTGGCTTCTCCGCCGTACAGTAAGCAGGCAAAATCCATCTGATCTTCACCGAAAATGAACATTCGATGCCAACAATCTTGCGGTTTATCAGGGTCGGAGGAAAAGATTCCGCTGACAACTAGATCTTGACTGCTAGCAGGTACATCACGCTCCAACATCGCTTTATCTGGTGTCATATGTCCCCACTTGCCTTTGGGGTTGATCATTCTCAGAAACCCGTCCTTGACTTCAACTTTGGTTTCCTTTTCACGACGGTCACGAAACTTCCACTCTTTGTCCAACACTTGCTTGTCGAAGTCGTCAGTCCAGACACCGGCTTGTAACAGAGGGAAACGCATTATCAGGACCATCATTATAACGATTGGTTTTATCTAACCTCACCTTTTATCAATAAATCTTAGTTTAGCGAATCGAACTGATCGACGACCATTTATTGGTGATTGTATTACGAAGCTAATAGTTGGCTTTCCACTAAACGCCAGGGCATCGGTGTTCATGAATCGCAGATTAGCTTGAGGTTGACCGACAAAAGCGTTAGAGTCGTTAATGGAGGTTTGTCTGATCACCCGCTAACACCAGTAATCCGTTCCATGAGCAGTAGCTGCCAATGATGCTCAGATGACGGCAGATAGGAACGATTCCCCCGACTGCGTTTCCGTATGTCATGGGGGGTAATTCGTAGAACAGACCGTTGGCATCCATAAGCCAGCGCTCGGACTCGACCTCGCAAATGCGCAGCTACCCCGTCGTCCACGCCTGATCTCGTGTATGGGTCTCTTCAGAAGCCGATAGACTCCCCAGTTCGTTTCGGGAAGATTATCGATATTCCTGTGGCACCTTATAATTTCGTTGGGCTTGACCCAAGCCGCAATTGTTAAAGCTTTCATTCCGGTTAGTTTGACTACCGATGGTACTTCAACGACGTTTGCCGCTTTTGCCATTGAGTTTGAAGGCCTTTCCAAATTTGCCGTTGATATGCTCCAATTTACCATTTATTTTGGCAAACCAAAAGTAGATTTACAGATGGTAGGTTTGAATCGAGCCAGCCTGTAAGACCGGAACTTATAGGCATAAAAAAGCGTCTTGTCAATTGACAAGACGCTTGGTTAGAAGGCAAGTGACTTCGGCAGATTAAGAAACCTGAATTTCAATTTCCTTTGGTTTTACTGCCTCAGCTTTTGGAATGACAACCGACAGTAAGCCATTGCTAAAACTGGCTCTTGCTTGGTCAGTTAGCAGGTGCGGTGGTAGAGAGATGGCTCGCTGAAATTGGCCGAATCGACGCTCCTGCCGAAGGTAAGTGGACTCCGAAGTTGTGGTTTCTGCCCGTTTGCCCTTAATGGCCAGTACATTATCAGTGATCGTTAGTTTAACCTGATCTTCTGGAATACCCGCCACTTCCACTGTTATTTCAAAGGTGTCGTCGGTTTCCGATAAGTCGATAGCCGGCGACCAATTGCCTTTACCTTGAGCGAGTTTGCCACGGCCAAAGTACGCTGGGCTGAGATTTTGACCGAAGAGATTATCGAAAAATTGATCGAGATTGCCTGGTTCGCTTGCTGATTTCCAAAGGGTAAGTGTTTTCATTTTATAGCTCCTAAGTTATGGTGGAATCTGAGTTCCTACTTTTTTGCTTTTTTGGTTAGCGGGGAACCCGCTAACTGATCTGTACCTACACCTGCGAGAAAGCAACATGCGTGCCAAACCAATTGAGGCTAAATACGGCAACCTCCCCCAATTAGTGACGAATTGGCACCTGAAATCTGCCAGTTTAGCAGGTCGAAATCGAACATCGTCTGTCGTTTTGGCACAATTAGATTTCTATTTGGACTTGACAGGTCAGGATTTCCAACTATAATAAGAGTTGGTGATAAGCAAAGGCCAACTTAAGAGGAGGCTCATGTTGTGATTCGTGTTATAAAACCGGAAGGAATGGGAAACATCCAATTAGAGGATACACCGATTCCAGAGATCAACAGTTGCCAAGTCTTGGTTCGTACCTCTAAAACCTTAATCAGTCGTGGGTCTGAATTGTTCCGCCGGTACATCTTAGAAGAGGCGGTTTCACCTTCAATTATGGGGTACTCGCTGACCGGCACAATTGAACAGGTTGGTTCGGAGGTTACCGAATACCAGGTCGGACAGAGAGTTACNGTGGTTGCACCACACGCTCAGTATGCGGTTGGTGAAGTCGATTNCTCTATTAAAGGGAATGTGGTCCCACTAACAGAGAATGTCTCCTTCGAAGAAGGCACATTCCTGCCATTGGCTAGATCTGCTACTGCTTGGGTTGACTCTTCTGGTGTAAAAGCTGGTGATCAGGTCGTGGTCCTAGGGCAAGGCGTGGTTGGCAGTTTAATAATGCAACTTCTACGCGGTTGCGAACCCGAGCAGATCATTACGGTTGATCCTCTCCCTTTACGCTGTCAACTGTCGCAAAAACTTGGCGCTGACGAGGTGATCAACGCCTCGGAAGTAGATCCTGTCGATGCGGTAAAACAGTTGACCAAGGGTCACGGTGCNGATCTGGTTATCGATTGCGTCGGCGGTTACGCAGGGGTTAAATCGTTTGAGCAAGCACAAGATATGGTCGCTCAGCGAGGTACAATCCAACTGATTGCCCTCTACCAGCAACAGCCGCTTCCCCTTCANGCCTCTAAAATAATGCAAAAACGGCTAGTAGCCGGCATTTTAACCGATGAACCTCCGATACAAATAGCACAGCGTGCTNTGGACAGTATTGAACGAGGAGTGATCCAAATTCAGCCGATGANAACTCATCTATTTCCCTATACGGAAGCCAAAGAAGCATTCGATCTGTTGTGGCATACACCGGAGAAAGCGTTGGGGGTCTTGCTGGATTGGNACCCGTAGGGGAGATACGAGTAAATCCANATTGTTCCTATCGAACAGTAATTAGCTCTTTGCTCTCAAGTCAGTGTAAGGGCTTGTATTTGCCAAGATTTTCTTCTATAATTGCCAGATAATCTTTAACTTACGCACCTCCTAACAAAGTCAGAATTGAAGTTCAAAGTCATCTACCTCTTCGGTAGCGTCCGTCGGCGATCAACTCTAGCGAGGAACACAATCAAATGAATAACCCCTCACTTATTGGCCGGGTTCGTCTGACCTTGCTGGCAATACTGNTAATCAGCATCGGGTGTGGCAACAACGCCGATCCTCCTCCTGCTCGCAGCTCTGCTCGTAGTTCCAAAACTTATTCGGTTGGCGTCGCCCAATCTAACGTCTCGGTCAAAATTGATCTGACAGATAAATTAAATCCCGCTATTTTACCAGATGTGATGCGAGAGGTTTTGCAAGAATTAACCCCAACCGAGAAACCCGATTCTGAGAAGTTTCAACAACAGGTGGTTCGAAANCTAAGCCACAAAATTATCAGTAATCCAGAGGTCAATTACCGTGTCGANCTAAACGAGGATAGCAACTTAGACCCGCTACTGGTGGTACCGGAATCGGTTCAAGGTCAGGCTGCTGTCTACTCTGTTCGAGTACCTGATCCGACCACATANCCCAAAGATCCAGAGGCCTACGATGTCGATTGGGATCAAGTCGCTAAAACAGGAATTGAATTGGTCGGCTTATCGATTACTTTCGATCAAACTTCGCAACAAATGGTTGTCAATGCCGAAACGAATTCTTATGCCTACGAAGGAAAACCGGCGCATTATCGGAGTAGCTATCACGCCCGTGACCATAGCTGGATGGACTCCTATCTTCGTTACATGGTAATTCGTGATGTCTTATTTGGTCCTTACCATTGGTATCGTCCGGGTTGGTACGGTGGTTGGTATCCACGGTACTACGGCGGATGGCATGGCCCANTAGCCACCAGAACTGTGACTCAAACCAGAACTGTTACCCGTTATAGATCTGCGCCATCTACCAGTGCTGCCCCTCAAAGGGTAGCACGAAGCAGTAGAGCCAAAAGCCGAACACAAGCACCGAAAGCCATCCAACAAATGAAATCGAAGCGAACCATGGCGGCTCGCCAAAAAACGGCCCCCGCTCGAAGCGGTGGNTTNGGTCGTACTNCGACCGGTCGGACAACCAGTAATCGTTCTACTTCTGCTACGAGAAGTGNTACTACCTCTTCTCGTGGTGGCGGATTCGGTCGAAGCAGTTCTTCGTCGCGTCGTAGTAGTTCATTTCGGGGTGGAAGTCGTGGAATAGGTAAGTGATCTGGCTCATCCTCATAGCGGTTATTATTATCCTGATTGTAGCTTTCGTTTGGCTGTGGCAATCGAAGAAAACCGAATCTTCAGCTCCCGCCGAGGAGCTAGATCTGAATCGATTGGATGTTGGTGGTGTGGTATTGATCCAAAGTATCGAGTATTTCGTGGAACAAAAAAATCGCTATGCCAGCAACGGCGAGGAGTGGTTTGAATTGAAACTCTCTGGAATGGAAGGCGAAGCATCTTGGTTGGGGTGGCAAACTGACATCCCCGTTAATGAAAATCCAACATTTCCATCCATTACACTCACGCAAGAAANTGACTTCGACCAGTTGAATCTGTCTTCCGAAGAACTAGCCCAGTTCAGCCAGGACCAATCTGGGCGGTTCGACTATGGGGAAGCGATCTACTACCTGCGTAGATCTGGCGAAGATTGTTTGTACGAAAACTGTCACGCCCGGGGGCAATCCTTCTATTTTTGGGATTTTGAAGACGAAGAACACGAAAAGGTCATCAGNGTNCAACAATGGGGGCAACATTCTTACGAGGCNTCCGTCGGNCNTTTTATTCGGCCCTCTGANGTCGATATTTANAGCACTAGCGNNAGNATNAGCTAAAATGCTACNANTCTCAATTAGNCTCAATATGGGTTAACNATNTATTCTAGNAANAGAAAGGGAATTATGAAAAACAGCGTTTTGACCAAATGGATTATTNTCATTGCCGTTATTACAGGNACAGCCACCGCACAACAAAGTGTAGTNGATGCGACTGCCNCCAATTTCTGGGCAGAATTGCCGCTTGGATTAGCCGCNGCTCTGATCTATAGCNTTCTTGGTATTATCGTTTTAATGATNGGCTTCAAAGTCTTCGACTGGATAACNCCTTTTAGCTTGAACCANGAGATTGAGGAGAAGAATAATACAGCNGCTGGGGTCATCGTAGCAGGTATTATGATTGCCTTGGGGTTAATAGTNGCTGCTGCAATNCTGTAGATCCACCCTTNGAACCGTGTACCGCGCAGAAAACCNGCTGAACCAACAATCCATCCGGCCAAGCCAACACTACGTNGAGCAGAAGGTTTCCAATCTTCAGTTTGGACTCTACAACTATCGGTTTGATCCNAATCTATTTGAAATTTTTCGTCAAACCCAACTCCAACGATGTGGCTATCAAGCAGAATTTTGGATTATTGGCAGTAGTCACGTCGTCAATATACAGACTGGAACCTTAGAAATAGCGGAGGTCATCTCAGCAGAGAAGACAGGTTTGCCAACTGATGGCCAGATACGGTTGGTTGCCCCCTTCCAAAGCGGCTGCTATCAACACTCAGCGGGTTTGCGTTATCAGGTCAATTTGGAATTGAACCGGTACGATAATCGTGAGCTGTTTATTAATCAATTGCAACTGCCCGCAGATCAGCAAATCTACCGATTACAACAAACTTTCCCTAACCACAATGGCGACCATCCCCCACCTACCACCACGATCGACATCCTTCGAGCCGACGGAGAACGATTAGTCTTTCGTACACTTCACACTTATACTGAGGAACTCGCTCTGGCCATCACTCGGACCGAGATTCAATTTACCTGAACGAAGTCATCCCGCGTCGGCTAGCTATNTTCACGATCTGCTATGCCTAGCGGTCTAAGGCTGTAATGTAGGAAAAACGGTGGCTAGCGCTTGTCATTGAGTTTTCAGTCTAGCTACCCATAGCTTGACACACTATCTATTCAAATGGGTAGCTTACTGACTGTCACCTTCTACTAGCAGATATTCGCGGTTAATCGGCAGTTGTTGTCGATGATCTACCTGACCACCAGGCCAACGAATTTCCACCTGTTGAATCGTCTCCGCTTGACCCAGCCCAAAGTGAACTCGCAGATCATTGGCCGCTAGATAACTGCCTCCGGATCTAACTTCTTGGTATTGGGTCAGACCCGGGGTAACGACTTTGATTTTAGTTCCGATTCCAGAGCGGTTGCTATCTCGACCAACCGTTCTGAATCTAACCCAGTTATTTTGGTTCCCGATTTCGTTCCGGAGCAAGTCTGGGGATTGGTTCCAGTTAGTTACCACAATATCCGTGTCGCCATCGTTGTCATAGTCGCCAAAAGCTGCGGATCGGCTCACCTTTTTTAAGGCTAATCCGTCTTGACCTTGAACCCGGTCAAATGTACCGTCACCCAGATTCCGAAAAAGTAGATTCTGTTGTGGATAGAAGACATTTGGTTCTAACTCGGTGATGTTGTCCATCACGTGACCGTTGACAACGAAAATATCTTTCCAGCCGTCATTATCATAGTCAAAGAACTTAATCCCCCACCCGAGATAGTTATAAGTCTTTTCGGCAATACCAGTGGTGATGGTTAGATCCATGAAAAAATTGTGCCCTCGGTTATGATAGACCGTATTGGTTTCGGTTTGAAAATTACTGACAGTTAAATCTACCTGACCATCGTTATCATAATCACCAAAAGCGGTTCCCATTCCTGCCTCCTCCTTACCCATATCATTGTAGGAGACACCAGCCAGCAATGCGACCTCCTCGAAAAAACCATCCCCTCTATTTTGAAATAAAAAGTTAGGATCCTGATCATTAGCCACGTAGATGTCGGAGTCACCATCGTTGTCATAGTCGGCTAAAGTCAGTCCAAGTCCATGACAAGGTGGCGGTTGTAAAAAGCCACGTGAAGCTGTTAGGTTGGAGAACGTGCCATTGCCATTATTATGAAAAAAACGGTCCGTTGCTGCTGGATATGCATGAGGGCCACAGTAAACGTGAATATCCCGGTTCAGACATTGACGGTCGTGTGCTACCTCGTAGTCTGCATAGTTAGCAATATAAAGATCTAAGAATCCGTCATTTTCAAAGTCTGCAAAGGCACAACTGGTGCCCCAACTAGCATTGTTTGTATTCGCACTCACTGTAACATTCAGAAACGTCCCATCGCCTTGATTTTGATACAACACATCTGGACCGAAATTGGTCAAGTAGAGATCGGTATCTCCATCGTTGTCATAGTCACCAACTGCACAACCGACACCATAACCGGTGTGTCCAAGGTTTGTTATCTGAGTAACATCGGTGAATGTGCTGTCGCCCTGATTCTGATACATTCGGTTGGGCTTGAGGGCAGTTTCTGAACCAAATGGAGATTGCGGTGCCCCATTGATTAGATAAAGGTCTAGATCGCCGTCGTTGTCGTAGTCAAAAAGTGCTGCACCAGACCCGATAAACTCGTTGGAGAGTCTTTGACCACTTTGCCCATCCGAATGAACAAAATCGATCTGAGCAGGTATTGTTACGGATTTAAAAATGACCTCGGCGCAGATATTGAACGGGAGAAAGATTGGAGCAACAACCAGGATCGGAATAGTAAAAGACAGCCATTGCCAAAGGGTTGATGATCGGAGTTCCGATTTATTCTGTCGGATTGTCTCGATGCAGACCGCCTTTACCGGAGGCTTTGACTTGCTGGATTTCATGGAGTTGCTGTAGGTATTCCGGATTATTCGGCTCTTGGACTAGTGCTTGCTGGATTGAGGATTCAGCCATTTGTAGTTGCTTTTGGCTAAAGTGAACTGAGGCTAACGTTGACATCTCCGCCGCACCTGGATTCAGCTTAACTGCTTGTTCTGCATATTTCAGTGCAGTATCGAGATACAGATTAGCCTGTACGTAGATCTGAGCGATATGGCGATAAGGACGAGGATCGGTCTGACGGAGCTTGATCGCCTCTTGAAATGCAGTTAATGCCTGATTGGTTCGGCCATTTTCAAACCGTAGTTGGCCTAACACAATTAAGATGTCTGGGCCACGATCTCCTAGTTCAACAATTCGCTCGTAGGTGGCTAAGGCTTGAGCCGCGTCACCTTCAGCCAGATGGACTTCTGCTAACCCGTGATAGGCTAGTGTTAGATCTGGCGAAAGTTGGATCGCTTTTTTTAAAAGCCGCTTGGCAGCATTGAACTGTTGCTGTTGGGTGTAGATCCAACTGAGTCGGAGATAAGCTTCTAAAGATTCTGGATTTAAGCCAATTAGTGACTCAAATGCCTTGATGGCTAATCCAAAATCACCCGTTTGCATATAAATGCGACCCAACTGATCCCAGGCCAGCTCTGATTGTGGGTTT
>PACG01000203.1 GCA_002699335.1 Candidatus Poribacteria bacterium | reverse complement strand
AAAACATTGTAGTTATTATTCTCAACACGTTATAATCATATTTTCCCCTATCTTGTCTGCTTGTACTTAACAATCTAACTCTCTCGAGACTTTATCAGAAATATGGCGGGCTAGCTTGCTCTTCAGCACTAACTACTGACACCCATACATTACCCGACGCTGTATATACCACCATCGGTATATTACTGTTGTGATTCATATTCCTTGACTGCTTTGAGTGCTTCAGATGTTCCTATCTGCCTTAATGCATTTGCCGCATGAATACGAACATCCTCATTCAGATCCTTCAATAGTAGTATCAAAGCAGGAACGGCATCTGTGGCACTTTCTCCTATAAAATCTAACGCATATATCGCATTTGCACGAACTTGTATATCTGGATCTTGCAATGCTTGTATCAGAGCAGGCACGACACCTTCTGCTACTTTGACTGCTTCTGGTGTCCCTATTTGCCTCAATGCTATCGCCCTAATACATTTTAACGCATGAAGACGAACATTCTGATCCTTCAATAGTAGCATCAAAGCAGGAACGGCATCTTTGGTACTTTCTCCTATAAAATCTAATGCACATACTATAGAATCTAATGCATATATCGCATTTGCACGAACTTGCACATCTGGATCTTGCAATGCTTGTATCAGAGTAGGTACAGCACCTTCTGCTGCTTTGATTGCTTCTGGTGTCCCTATTTGCACTAATGCCATTGCCACATTCGCACAAATCCTTGCATCTTGATGTAATGCTTGTATCAAAGCAGGAACGATAATGGGCTTAGCATTTTTGCTACTTTCTCCTATACAACCTAATGAATATATCGCATTCGCACGAACAGTTGCATCTTCGTCCTGTAATAGTGGTATCAGGGCAGGCACAGCTCCCTTTACTGCATTGGGTGGATTAAACAATGCCATTGCCGCATTCGCACGAACCTTTGCTTTTCTATGCTTTAATTCTTTGATCAGTCTTTCAACCTTCTGCCCTTGGTTTTCACACCCACAAAAACAAATACCGACTAACCCTACAAATAAGACTAATACAACAAATCTCTTCCCCATAACATCCACCTTGTACTTAAATACAACCTAACTCCCTCAAGACCTTGTCAGAAACATGTCTTTTGAACCTATATATGGTATATCGGCACTCTTTGTATTGCTTTCAATCTCCGTAAAAACGTGTGTTCTTATTTCTATTTTATGTTCTTTAATGTCCCAATAGAATAAACCCTATCCCAATTTACTTCTTCTGTCTATTCAACTCTAATTTATGTTGAATTATATCTACAACATCAATCTGGTATGCCATTGCCAGTTGAAAACAATAGATGAGGACATCCGCTAATTCGTGTTCAACTTCTTCCTGATTCTCGATTTTATCTTGCCATTGGTAATGTTCCAATAGTTCAGCTGCCTCAATTATAATTGACTTTGCAAGATGATGAGGAAGATCAAAGTTCTGCCACCCTTGATCTTCGACAAACTTTCGGATTAGTTCTTTTAGCTCACTAACAGTAGTCTGAGAGTCAGTGACGAGTGTTACCGCTGTTTCTTCTTTAATCATTTTTCCCAATCTGATTCCACCATTCATTATTCCTGTCTAGATAAGTTTCGTGAAAGCATTAACTACAGCATCCATTTAATACCACAGAGGGAACTAGGAATTTCACGGCTACCTTATAATAATATACTATTAGGTGGCTGTGAAAACATTAGATGAGGGCAAATAAGACTTGGGAAATCAACTGCCAAACCATTTAATACCAAGGGGAGGATTAGGGATTTGGACAATTGGAAAGAACATTATCAGATGGAAGCAATCAAAAACGAATTTGAACAATCGGGTATTATCCACTTGAATAACTTCTTTCCATCTAGCACCATCATTCCAGTTTAAGGGCGTATTTACAAGTCCTTTGAAAAGCGAGGTATTAGAAAAAACGGCACGTGGCAATATAACGGCAATAATTTTTTGGATTTACCTGAATCAGAGGTGAAACTTATCAGGAGAGAGTTAAAGAAAATAAAAGAATTGCGATCATTCGATAATGATAACTTGCTAAATTTGGCATCTATGATTTCTGGCGATAGAATTCCTTCCACTAAAGGTGAACAGAAAGATCCTTAGCAAATCTTAATTATACTTCACAAGTTCATAATTTGTGATTTTTTTAAAGGTCTGAAACTTCAATGTAAGTAACGAATCCAACTCCTTTTTATAAGTAGTATGAGTTTGGTTCAAACAGTTCTGAATTGAATTTTTAAAGTTTTCAAAAGTGGCATAATATTTGGAATAGAGAACTTTGTTTTTGGTAAACTTCCATAATCGTTTAATCAAATTACCTGAATTCAACTCATAAGTGCAGCGGATACGCGTTTAAGGAGCAAGCGGTGGTAGTATCAGGCTTCTTAAACCGTCGAGTCAAAGGAGCAATTATGAGAGACTATGAACATCTTAGCCAGAAACAAAGATATCATTTTCACACATTAAAGAAAACAGGTCAAGGTCAGACTACAATAGCAAAAGCCGTTGCTGTTCACAAATCCACCATCAGCAGAGAGTTTAAGCGGAACCAGGGAGAACGTGGATACCGGCTCAAACAGGCACATGGAAAGGCTATAACCAGGCCTTCAGACCAGGTCAACCCCAGAATTAAGGAATCTGACTGGGGACTGGTAGATGCGTGCTGGAGAATGACTGGTCTTCAGAGCAGATATCTGGTCGACTGATGCATGAGAGAGGTCTTCAGATCAGTCATGAGCGGATTTATCAGCATATCTATAAAGACCAGGGGGTAGCCTTCACCTCCATCTCAGGTGTCAGACGGAGAGACGAAAGCTATGATCGCCGTGGACAGCTTCCTAACCGCATTTTCATAGATGAACGACCATCGGTTGTAGATATGAGGCAGAGAATTGGTGATTGGGAAGGTGATACAATCATAGGAAGAAGACATAAAGGCTCTCTTGTCTCTCTGGTAGAACGAAAATCTCTTTACACGCTGCTTGGACCTGCTCGGCATCAAACAGCTGGAGCATGTAAAAGACCTGTTTGCTGATAACATGAAGCCCCATCAAGACCGTGTCCAGACCATTATTTTGCCCATCCCTATGCCTCCTGGCAGAGAGGACTGAATGAAAATACAAATGGGCTTATCAGACAGTAGTGTCCAAAATGTGGTGGCCTCTCCTCAGTAACAAAAGAAGAGAGTGAAGATGCGATGAGTAGATTGAACAACCGTCCAAGGAAACCTCTGGAGTATAAAACACCTGCTGAGGTATTCTTTAATCTCAATTCTGTTCTAATCCAAAATGTTGCACTTGCTACTTTAATCTAGGTTAAGATTAGGAGAATAAGGAGGAAAAAATAATAATTCAATTTTGAGTTCTTGTGCCAAATTTTGCACCAGCTGAGATTTTTGATATCCGGCATTATCCATAAACAAGAGTGGCAAGACTTCCCGTATCAAGCTCAGTCATTTGATATAATAACTGACATACACATCGAGCATTAATGTAACTGTCATTTGTGATCATAATCAGTTTATGAGAAACCGCATGACAGAGTCCCCCAAACATTATATCTCTTTCCAGCAGAGGCTGACTTCACAAAGACTCGTTGAAAAGACCATAAAAATCCTACAAAAGCTCCCATCACAAAATGAGCTGCGTCGACAAAATAAACCTCTCTTGTTCCTTGTTTGGCTTCTTGTAATCGAGGTTCCAATTCTTCTTTTTAAAAGTTTCTTGCTTTTCTACATCTACATCTACTTTTGCAGGAACAACTCCTACTTTACGGAAACTTATTCCGACGTCTGTTAGAAACTTTCTGATTTGAGTTTCGCTTCGTTTGAGGCCTGTAAGTTCTTCAATTTTACCCCTCGCTTCTTTAATAGAAAGAGGAGGGTTTTCTTGAAAATAATCCTGAATTCTCACTTGATGTTCTTGTAATACACTTACAGGTTGATGACAAGATAAGGTTTCTGATGTTTCTGTCCCCCTTTGTCCAAAGAATTTTATATAGTCTGTAATTGTATTTTGAGATAGATTACAAAGACGAGAAAACTCTTTTAAAATCACACCTTGATTGACTAAATGAAGAACTTTTATTCTTTGTTGTACTCTTTCTTGGATGAGGATGTGAATAAGGAAGTTGATGCACTTGTCTTTTTCCGCAGGTGCAAGTTGGATTCGAATCATAAGATTTTTACGGAGAGCTTTTATTGTACTTTCTGCGGTTTTGGTATGCAGTTTTATACAGTCTTTAGCTCTCTTTGAAAATCACAAGTTATGGCCTCACGGAGTATAGTAGTGTTGGACGTGTCGTTTGGATTTCTCCAGTTCTGTTCTTGAAATATGCTTGATATTACTGATGGTTAGTTTCTTCATATCTAGATTTTCTCGAATTGAATTATAGAGAGACTGTGCGACCTGATTCAGGTGGAAAGAGATTTGTTTGGATTGTCTGAGGATACCACCACCCAGATATAATTGAAACTGTCTGGATTTAAGTTAGGTTGAAGATCGAGTGGAATGGACAGAACGAAAGAGGTAGGAACTTCCTGTCTTACGACGGACTAGAGTACGAGGGATTCATAATACGAAGTGTGTCCTTCAGTATGTCCAAATTGGATAAAAGGGTCAATATTCGTATCAGGGAATTTGGAGAAATCCAGTCTATATGACTGGGTTTGTGTTAGAATAGAATAGTTAAATGGAAGAGTCTAGTCATGACTGTTTTTATCCGGTCAATTTTGAGGCCATAGAAATACAGCCGCTGTATTTTCGTTAAACGCAGTTACCCTGTGCTTGCTCCCTTTGCTTTGCACTGTTCTCTAATGCTGTGTTAAAATAGCGGCTTAATAAGCCTTTTTCATAAGTCCGAGAAATAGAAGTTGAGAGTTTTTTAAGTTCACATATGCCAAAGAGTTTAGTTTCCTCTCAGCCTAGAACCGTAGTGGATTTTACTATTTACGCAAGAGGTCTAATGTCTGTAAACTTCAGAAGACGTTAGCCTGGCAGTAAGTCGGCATTACAACAAAGAGGGAATTGAACAAAAATATGCGTCGTGAGTACCGTGTTGCTATCATGGGTGCAACGGGAGCCGTCGGAACAACAATGATGGAACTACTGGAGGAACGGAATTTCCCGGTAGCTTCTCTGAAATTATTGGCATCGCACCGATCCGCCGGAACACTAAAAGAATTTAAGAGCGAAACCACCGTGGTTGAAGAACTAACTCACGACTCTTTTGATGATGTAGATTTAGTTCTATCCTCTGCTGGTGGTTCTATCAGCAAAGAGTTTTTACCCACAGCAGTCAAGAAGAACTGTATCTCCATCGACAATACCAGCGCCTTTCGCATGGATCCAGACACTCCACTTATTATCCCTGAGGTCAACATGCATGCTGCTCACGATCACCAGGGAATTATTTCAAATCCCAACTGCTCGACCATCCAGATGCTGGTGGCGCTGAAACCGATTTACGACGCCGTCGGAATTAAGCGGATTGTCGTTTCGACCTACCAAAGTGTCTCCGGTAAAGGTGGTGCAGCGGTCACTGAATTAGTCGCTCAAACCACTGCGGCTTTAGAAGGTCGACCTGTTGAATGCGACAAGTTCCCGCACCAAATGGCCTTTAACGTCTCTTTTGATTGGCCCTTCACCGACAATGATTACAGCGAAGAAGAGATGAAGATGGTTCACGAAACGCACAAGATTTTCGAGGACGGCTCGATTGGTGTGTCACCTACAACTGTTCGTGTCCCCGTCTTTTTTGCTCACTCAGAATCGATTAATATTGAAACCGATCAGAAACTGAGTGTTGAAGATACCCGCCAAATACTTTCCCAGTCAGAAGGCATAGTAGTTATTGATGATCCAAGTCAAAAGCAGTATCCGCTGGCAGTCGATATTGCTGGAACAGACAGTGTATTTGTGGGACGAATTCGGGAAGATCTGTCGATTGAAAATGGCTTGAACATGTGGGTTGTGGCCGACAATCTGAGAAAGGGAGCTGCACTCAATGCTATCCAGATTGCAGAACAGCTTCTAAATACTACCCTTGATTCCCGCATTGATCAGAGTCGAGGGTAAATTTAAGCCTTCAATCTTTAGTTGAGCAAACGAAACCATGCGAGACTACTACGAGGTTCTCGGTGTTGGCCGCAAGGCAACGGCAGAGGAAATCAAAAAAGCCTACCGTAAGTTAGCGGTTATGTATCATCCTGACAAAAATCAGGGTGATAAAGTAGCAGAGGATAAGTTCAAAGAGGCTTCAAATGCTTACGAGGTTTTGTCGGATCCCAAAAAAAGGCAGATCTACGATCTACAAGGGCATGCGGGTGTCCATAATACCGGCTTCCAAGGATTTAATAGTACAGAAGATATTTTCTCACATTTCTCAGATCTATTCGGCGGTTCTGGTAGATTTTCAGGGCAGCAGTTTGGTGGCCATTCTGGCTTTAGCGACTTTGGTAATGCCTTTGATGATCTATTCGGAGGACGAAGAGCTGGTGCACGACAACCTGCTGCTAATCTCAAAGCTAGGCTAGAGATTACATTGGCAGACGCCGTTTACGGCACTGAAAAACAAATCCAGGTTCAAGGTCGCAGCATCCGGGTTAAGATTCCACCGGGCGTTCAAGACAGCAATAAACTAAATCTAAAAGGGCAGGGTGATCAATTGCCCAACGGCCGGCGTGGCTCCCTTTTTTTAGAGATCAAAATCAAGCCTGATCCTAATTTTGAGCGACAAGGTCTGGATTTGGTAACACAAGTAACAGTCCCTGTTACAAAAGTTGTTTTAGGCGGTAAAGTTCGGTTGCCAACGTTGAGTAAATATGAGACAAGCCGCGGCGTAGAGTTAACAATTCCATCAGGGACTCAACCCGGTAATCAACTCCGTGTCCGCGGGCAAGGCGTTGTGGACCGAACCGGCCGATGCGGTGATTTGCGGGTACAGATAAAGGTTGAAATTCCAAAAACCTTGACGGAAAAACAACGACAACTTTTCGAAGAACTAGTAGAACTGGAATAAACAGATTCTACCCGATTTGATGAGAATTGGGAATTCAGTGGTCAAAATTCACCGGTCACTGGTCCACAACAGGTAATAATAGCGTGATTTCACTATCAGATAGAAGTAAGAAAGTTTCTCCATCATTGACTTTAGAACTGACAGCCAAAATTAATGCGATGATAGCTGGCGGCCTGGATGTGGTTAAGTTTGGAGCCGGAGAGCCGGATTTCGATACCCCCGACCATATTAAAGATGCTGCGGTTGAAGCCTTAAACCAGGGCTTGACCAAATATACACCAGTCAGTGGGATTGTCGAATTAAAGGAAGCCATCGTGGACAAGTTCCAGCGGGATAACAGCTTAAGTTACGACCCGGGTCAGGTGATCGTTTCTTGCGGTGCTAAGCATACTATTTACAATATTTTGCAGGCGATTTGCAACTCAGGAGATGAGGTTATTTTTGCCGCACCATATTGGGTCAGCTACATCGAGATGGTCAAGTTGGCCGATGCAACACCAATTGTACTCCAGACCACCCCGGAGCGGAATTTCTGCTTGACACCAAGCCAAATCGAATCCGCCGTCACAGCAAACACCAAAGCGATCATCATCGGTAGCCCGAGTAATCCGACAGGTACAACCTACGATACGCACAGCCTGAGGCAGATCGGTGAATTGGCAGTTAAGAACCAATTCTATCTCATCTCTGATGAGATCTATGAAGCCCTGCTGTACGACGAGGTGAAACATCAGAGCTTAGCCAGTTTTGGTGAAGAAGTCAAGGCGCTTACCTTTGTGGTCAACGGGGTTTCCAAAGCCTATTCGATGACAGGGTGGCGGATTGGCTATACAGCGGGTCCCGAAGATGCAATTAAGGCTATGTCGAAGATCCAATCCCACAGCACTTCTAATCCAACTTCTATTGCACAAAGTGCTGCCTTAGCCGCCATTTCAGGGTTGCAAGAACCGGTAGCAGAAATGCTAAACGCCTTTCAGAAACGACGTGATCTAATTTGTCAGCGGTTTGATGATATCGATGGAGTCGAATATGTCAAGCCACAAGGTGCATTTTACCTCTTCCCCGATTTCTCGGCCCATTACGGCCGTACGATTAGCGGGTATCCAATCAACAGCTCACAAGATTTGGCCACCTATCTTTTAGACGATGCTAAAGTTGGGGCTGTTCCAGGTGACGGATTTGGGGCCGATAATCATATGCGCTTCTCTTTCGCCACCTCTGAAACGGAGATTAATCGGGGACTGGAGCGGATTAAAAAGGCACTGGTAGGAAAATGATGGGAATGGAAAAAACGCTGCTGCTCATTAAGCCAAATGGAGTTCAACGGGGATTGGTTGGTCAGATTTTGCACCGATATGAGCGGAAGGGACTGAAAATGACCGGGCTGAAATTGCTTCACCTCTCGGTGGAAAAGGCCGCCCAACTCTATGCACCGCATCAAGGTAAACCCTTCTATCAATCGCTGGTCGATTTTATGACCTCAAATCCGCTGGTCGCTGTTTGCCTGGAGGGTCAGAACACAATCGAGATTGTTCGTCTGCTCAATGGAGCAACTAACCCGGCAGAATCACAACCCGGAACAATTCGCGGCGATTTCTCTAATCATCTGACCGAAAATGTTGTTCACGCTTCTGACTCGGTCGAAAACGCAGAGCGGGAGTTGCAGATCTTATTCGACCCGGAGGAGATCCTGTAAGGAGATTTCTTTGGAGTTCCATAATCTTATGAAAGCGGCTGATATGAGGAAATTTGAATTCCCCGATCAGGCCAACTAAAATTGGGTCGAAGGTAAACATTAAGAATGGATCGAGGAATTCCAGGTTCAATTTCACCCCGACCCAGCAGATGCCCCTTCGTCACAACCCTTTCGACATATCGAGACTAAGACTCGAAGGGGCTTCCACTCTTGGTCAGGGAAATAGGCCATTTTAAAGGTGAAACGAGGATAAACGATGAAACTGATTCAATATCATTTGCCAGATCAGGGTAAACGCGTTGGTATTGTTACTCGAGAAGAAGAGATTGTTGATGTAACCACCGAGGAGTCATCGACCGTCCTCGACCTATTAAAACTGTCAATTGAGGAAGGTGTCAGTCTGGGTGTCATTCTAGCCGATATTCAAGAGCAGGTTTCGTTTAGGAATTCCCCCTCGATTGAGTCGAGGGTGTTGGCCTCCGGTCGAGGCTCTCCTGTTGATGCGATCGGAGAGGAAAGAGAGATGGGTACTGAGGGAGCGCCAATAAACGAAAATGGAAAACTGAAACTTCTCCACCTGGATAACCCCCCGGATCCGAATTTACCCCATATATTGCCACCTATTGATGCTCCAGAGGTGTGGGCCTTCGGTGTCACCTACAAGCGAAGTGCTGACATGCGTGATGACGACAGTGCTTCCGACATCTACAGCAAAGTCTATTTCTCGGATCGCCCTGAACTTTTCTTCAAAGCGACTGCCAACAGGTGTGTTGGCTCGGGCGGGTCAATTGCGATCAGGAGTGATTCGACCTTTACAGCCACAGAACCAGAATTGGCATATATTTTGGGTAGAGACGGCGAGATCATTGGTTACACTATCTGTAATGACGTTTCGGCTTGGGATATAGAAAGAGAGAATCCGTTATCCCTGCCACAGTCTAAGATTTACACCGGCTGCTGCGCACTCGGCCCCATGTTAATCACCGTGTCGGAAGTCGACGATCCATATAACCTCGACATCAAGTGCCGGGTCATCCGCGACGATAAACTGATTTTCCGGGGCGAAGTCAACACCTCACAGATCAACTGGAAATTTGAGCAGCTAACCGAATGCCTCATCCGCCACAACCCGGTTCCAATCGGCACTGTAGTGTCAACAGGAACCGGCATTATTACCCCTGCTGATCTGCCATTGGCTGCCGGCGACATTGTTCAAATCGAAATTAACGAATTTGGAACGCTATCCAACCCGGTTATCCAACTGTGAGAATGTAGGAATTAAGAATTAAATTAGAAGTGTGAAGGGGATTTCTGACTTTTACACCTCTTCCCTCACACTTGTATTGGCTTGACGTAAGTGTATGACAGCTGACGCTGGCTATATTTTATCCATTGACCAGGGCACAACCGGAACCACCGTGCTGGTCGTCGGTGCCCAAGGACAGGTAGCGGACAAAGCCTACAGCGAGTTCAACCAATCCTATCCCAAGCCGGGTTGGGTCGAACACGATCCGATCGAGATTTGGCAGACCACCCAACGGCTGATCACCCAAATCTCTCATTCCAATCGCCAGATTGTCGGTATCGGTATCACCAACCAGCGTGAGACAACCGTGGTCTGGGATAGACAAACTGGCCAGCCTGTCTATCCGGCTATTGTCTGGCAGTGCCGTCGAACAGCGGACCATTGCGCTAAACTTAAAGCAGAAGGGAATGAAGAGTGGGTTAGGCAGAAAACGGGTTTGGTGCTCGACCCCTACTTTTCGGCTACCAAGATCGCCTGGATCTTAGATCGGGTTGACCCTGACCGACATCGCGCAGAGAACGGCGACTTGGCCTTCGGCACGATTGATACCTGGTTGCTATGGCACTTGACCGGTGGGGCTATCCATGCCACCGATTTTACCAACGCCTCCCGTACACTCCTATTCGACATTGATCACCTGACCTGGGATACCGAGCTACTTCAGCTATTCCGGGTGCCGAAGGCTCTTTTGCCAACAGTTTATCCCTCGAGGCACCATTTTGGGCAGACTATGGGGCTAAACAGTCTACCGGACTGGATTCCGATTGCTGGCATAGCGGGGGACCAACAGGCGGCACTATTTGGTCAACTCTGCACCAAGCAAGGGATGGTTAAGAACACCTATGGCACGGGCTGTTTCCTGTTGATGCAGACGGGAAATCAGCGGATCCCTTCACAGTCGGGTTTACTGACAACTCTGGCCTGTAGCAGTGGCACCAACGCAGATGATGTCGCCTACGCCTTAGAGGGGAGTGTTTTTGTCGCCGGGGCCGCAGTTCAGTGGTTGCGTGATGAACTACAAATTATTCAAACAGCAGCTGAGACAGAACAGATCTCAAACAGCATCTCCGATAGCGGCGGGGTTTATGTGGTGCCCGCTTTTACCGGCTTGGGAGCCCCCTACTGGAAGACTCAAGCTAGAGGGGCAATTCTGAATTTGACACGTGGTGTCGGTAGGACGGAGATTGTTCGTGCGACCCTGGAGTCAATCGCCTATCAAACGGTAGATGTAGTATACGCTATGGTTGCCGATGCAAACGTTTCCCTGGATCGCTTACGCGTTGATGGCGGTGCGGTTGCCAATAATTTCCTGATGCAGTTCCAGGCAGATCTGCTGGATACCCAGGTCGAACGACCGACTCATATTGAAACCACCGGGCTGGGTGCTGCCTATCTGGCTGGCTTGACAGTTGGCCTGTGGGACAGTGTTGAAACTCTGGAGAAATATCGCCAGNTTGATCGCGTTTTTGTACCGTCCATGACGGCAGAAACGNGATCGCAAAACCTATCNGGCTGGCGTCAGGCTGTNGACCGTGTAGTCCTTGAGAATTGAGAATTCACNATTCTGCATTTATTGTTCTAGACTCANAAGAAAGATAGACATCTACTAGCTTAGAATAGGAACGCTAACAAGTGGTGTTAATTACGGAGAGGAAGTATGATCGATACTAACCAACCCATTAGTGCTGATGATCTGTTTACCGACGAGCAGATGAGGGCGTTTTTGACTAACGGCTTCGTTGTCATCAAACCCGACCTTCCGAGGAGCNTTCACGATACAATATACCAAAAGCTGGATCAGGCTGTGGAAATGGATGGAAATCCGGGCAATAATCTACTTCCACGAGTGCCAGAAATCCAAGAGGTGTATGACCATCCGACAGTGCGAGGTGCGCTCACCAGTGTAATTGGTCCCAACTATATGATGCATCCCCACCGGCACCCACACACCAATCGACCCGGAAGTAGCGGTGGGGGTTGGCACAAAGATAGCTATTGGGGATATGGTAAAGTCCGCAACCATCGCTGTTGGTGGGCGATGGGCCTGTATTTCCCGCAAGATACACCGGTAGAGATTGGGCCAACAGCCGTTATACCGGGCTCATCCTACTACCTATCACGCCAAAACGATGTTTCCGAAATCAAGTTTCCAGCGACTGGCGAAGCTGGCACCATGATCATTATCCACTATGATATATGGCATCAAGCTACCGCTAACGAAACCGATAAAACGCGTTACATGCTCAAGTTTGAATTCACCCGGATGAATCCGCCAACGCTCCCATCGTGGAATAATGAAGATACCGAATGGCAGTCTCCATCCAACTCATCATTGCTNAATCNGCAAGAGATCGTATGGAAACATCTTTGGAACTGGTTGAGCGGTCGCGGGGAAGAGAAACCGATCGGAGAGGCCACGGAAGCCGAAATCAGTCGATGGATTACAGCTCTGCGGATCGGGACACAGCCTGAGAAGATAGACGCAACCAACCATATTGGANCCTTGGGTAAAAACGGTGCAAAAGCCATTTCAGCCTTGGTTAGTGTACTTAACGACCCTTCCGAACCTGTAGGTCTGAACGCTGCCTATGCACTCGGNNCAATCGGAGANGAAGCTATAGATCNACTCGTTGNNACACTGAAAGACGATAATGAAACGGTCCGCCGCCACGCCGCTTATGCCTTAACCGCTGCCGGTTCTTCAGCGGAGGAGAAAGTCACAGAACTACTGGACCATGAATCGGCGGAAACCAGGGGCTACGCCAGTTATGTCCTGGGCGAAATCGGTGCGGATACATCNGTACCTCAATTGGTATCTCTATTGGATGACGAATCGGTTATTGTACGTCGGAATGTGGTTGAATCGCTGGGCATTATTCAGGGAAAACACGCACTTGCCGGAGAAAGGGNNACCTCAGTGNCGGCTCTAGCCAGAGCTATGGTAAAAGACGAGGATAAGCAAACACGATTTACCGCGGCTTTGTCGCTGGCTAGAATTGGAGAAGATGCTGCNGATGCTGTACCGGCCTTAAAAGATGCNCTGAAAGACGATGACCGCTANGTGCGAGGTTACGGGATNGAAGCCTTGAAATACATCGGTACACCAGAAGCCAAGAGTGTGCTGATTGATCACCTGATNACCACGAGATGGTGCCCCTCGACCACTAAAAATAGCACTTTCTAAGATCACAAATTTTTTAGTCTGATCAATCAGTGGCTGGTGCTTGGTCTTGCGAAATTTGTCTCCTGACTGCATCGTAGACTGTTCGGAGTGGTATTTGATGTGTTTCCGCGACTCGTCTACAATCTTCGTACTCGGGAATGATCTTGGTGATCTTATCCTCCCAGAAGCCGCGCTTAGCCGTAACANGCCCCCAGGGCGTGGTCACCTGTATAAAATCGCGGGTTAGTTTCTGACGGTTGGCCAGATAAGTACGAACACCAAATGTAGTGGTTTGTTGTAACAGCAGTTGGGCTATCTGGCCCTGTCTCTCCGCGCTGGACAAAACCGTGATCTTAGTACCTGGACGCCCCTTTTTCATCAAGATGGAGGTTAAAAAAACGTCGAGTGCACCTACCGCAAAAAGCTGATCGACCACCCAGGCNGTAATTTCAGCCGATTGGTCATCGATGTTGGTTTCCGTTACCATAACCTGGTCGGAATCGGTAGGTAAGTTAGATGGAACTATGGACTTTTTTTTTCCCCTACCACGACACGGAGTAGATTGGGAACGTCAGGTAGGTCTCGGCTACCGGCACCGTAGCCTATTNGCTGAACTGTCATTTCAGGCATCAGACCAAACTNCTCAGCTAATGTCGTGATAATGGCNGCCCCGGTAGGGGTGACCAGTTCTTTACGAATNTGGGTTTGACGAATGGGAATATCCCGGAGCAGTTCCATCGTCCCCGGAACCGGTACAGGCATCAGGCCGTGAGCACATCGAACGAAGCCGCTACCAAGCGATATTGCCGAAGCGTAGATCTGCTCGATCTCTAACAGGTCAAGCCCGATCACCGATCCGACAATATCGATAATTGAGTCGATAGCACTAACTTCGTGTAGGTGAACCTCCGACTTGGGCATGTCGTGAACGGTTGCTTCCGCCGCCGTCAGTCGATCAAAGATTTTCTTGGCTCGGCAGATAACGTCGGCTTCTAAATCGCTCTGGTCGAGCAGATCAAAGATATCCTGGAGATGACGTCCATGGTGATGATGGTCCTGNATTTCGGTCACAATCGCNCGTGTGCCAGAAATNCCCTGTTTTTTGGTCTTTTCAAAGGTCAAANAAAATTCATCGTCCAGGTTGAGCTTTGTCAGTTCTACAACTAGCTGTTTTGGATCAAGTCCGATATCGACCAGGGCACCCAGCGTCATATCGCCACTGATGCCAGAGAAACAATCGAAGTAAGCAGTTTTCAAAATCGANCTCCGTTATTGAGANAGTCTTTAATCAACGCAAACATGCAGATCAAACGCATTCGTATTTTTATTGCTGGGGTACTCCTACTGGTTGTCTGTGCCACAATCCTGATTGTCAATTCGCAAAAGAGGCCACCGCAGGAAGCGACAGATTCACCAACCAGCAGTCCTACTGGTTCCAAGGGGGAAAAAGTTCCCAACCGACTTTTACCACCTGGCTCTGAACCGACAACCACTATCTCTCCAGGACGAGTCAAAGGGTGGGGGACCCACTATAGGTTAGTGGAATGTGGCGATTTGCTACGCTACTTTTTTGAAGATCCCAGTCGGTATTATGGCATCTACGATCTACAAGAGGACTTAGGCCAGCCGGGTTCGCCAGATTGGACCTTGATGCCATGGGATGAACTGCGCCGCCGATACATTCGACGCTATCCTGCAGAAGGAAAAGCTTTTTTGATTGACGATGAACCGTCTCCTCCATCGCTATCACCGGCCCAAAAGTTGGACTACGATAACACTCGATACCGGCTAATTCTTCAACCAAAGAAGTAGCGGACGGATGGGTCCACCCGATAGTTTCGAGCACTGACCTATGGTAGGAAACCTTCCAACACAGCCCGTAAAAATCCGTTCTGAGACTCGAGTTGTGCTGCTGCTGTGTGCGGATCAATACCTCTGACCAAGCAGACAATCGCCACTTTAGTTTGACCTTCGGCTTCAACCAGGGCAACTTCAGCTTGCTCTCTTTGGCAGCCTGTGATCTCCATTACAATCCGCAAAGCGCGATCTTTGATTTTATGGTTGGAGGCTTGTAGACCCACCATCAGGTTGCCATAAACGCGCCCCGTCTGGATCATGGCACCGGTAGTCAGCATGTTCAAAACCAACTTAGTAGCGGTACCGGCTTTCAGTCGAGTCGACCCGGTCACAACTTCGGGTCCTACCTGGGGGGCAATCCAATGATCGACGAAGCTCATTTCGCTTGGCCGTGAGAATCGCTCAGGCGGAGGGGCACAACAGAGAAAAACCGTTTTGGCCCCCAGATCATGCGCCTGTTGCAAGCCACCCAACACATAAGGGGTGCGACCACTGGCCGCAATCCCAACCACAATATCTGCTTCGGAGACGAGGTGGTCGAGGATGACCTGACGACCGGCGTCGGGTTGGTCTTCAGCTGCTTCTACCGAACTTCTTAAGGCACGGTTTCCACCGGCAATTAAGCCCTGGACCTGCCCTGGCTCGGTGCTGAAGGTAGGTGGACACTCAGAAGCATCCAGCACGCCCAGCCGACCGCTAGTACCCGCCCCAATGTAGAACAAGCGTCCGTCGTTACGCAACACTTTAGCAATCAGATCGATTGCAGTGGCAATTGAAGTCGATTCGGCTTCAATTGCCGCCAGCACTTTTCGATCTTCCTGCTGGAAGATCTCTACGATTTCCGCGCTGGATTTAAGGTCGATNTCAACTGAATTAGGATTCCGTTGCTCGGTCAGCAGATCTGCTAATTCACCTGACTGGCAGCTCACCGAAGCTGATTCTCTAGCCTAACTCTTTTTGGTAACCGGTTTCGTCGGCGTCAGCCCGCTCCAGCAACTCGATTTCATAGCCGTCAGGGTCGTCGATAAAGGCCATCTTTCGACCTGCCGGGAATGTCTCTCGCCAATCGCCGGGCCAGATCTCAATACCCTTATTTTCCAGCTCGTCACAACAGGCAATCAGATCGGGTACACCGATAGCGAAGTGCATCAAGTCATCGGGAACATTGAGCTCGTAATCGTCAGAATAGGTGAGTTCCAGCGTGTGGGCATTGCCTGGCAATTCAAGGTGAACGATCTGGTTACCTGCCGGCGACTTGTCGCTGCGGCTAATGACCCTAAAACCGAGATGTTCTTCGTACCATTTGATCGACTGATCCAAGTCGCTAACACGAACGCGTGTGTGAAGGAAAACCGCCATAATAAACTCCTCAAAAGCCTATTTAGTTAGTTGGGAAACAGATAAACACAAATTCAATAGTATCACACAGTCAACACAACTGCAAGCACCGTCACCAAACGTCTAACTGCCAATGGCAACTGCTTTCCCGGTCTGGCTCGAACGCATAGCGCCGTCCAACATCTCCATCAGCATCACCGCTTGATCGGCAGAGTTGAGTGGTTGATCCATTTCTTGGATCGAGCGAATAAACTCACGCGTTTGCAGCGTGACAGAATCGCCGGAGTAGACCGAGGTATCGAGCGGCTTAACTTTGACCCCTTGAGGTGTACCAATCAACTGCCGGCCATCTTCTAGGCCACCCAAGGTGCCGTGGAGACTCACCCGCTGAAACTCGGTAGCAATTTTTTGATCGGAAAGTCCGTCGTCATTTTCAGGTGATTTTCCGTCTGCTGTATTGAGTGAGAAGGCCACAGCAAAGTGCAGCACACACCCGTTTTCAAACCGAATCAAGCCACAGGCGGCATCGTCAGCCGTGTAGATTTGTTCCGGTGGCGCCAGATCGGAGAATGCCATATAAAGCCCAGCTGACACTTCAGTCGGTTTGGGACATCCCATCATAAACCAAGCGTTATCGATGGCGTGAATACCAAGATCCAGTAGGACGCCACCGCCTTTGTCTTTGTCGTGTCGCCAGCCTCTGCCCGAACACCAGCGGGTGCGAATCCAGCGCGTATCCGAGTAATAGACATCGCCCAGTTCACCCGCCGTTACCAGGCGCCGGCCCTCCATCAACTGGGGGGTGAATCGAGACTGGCGCACAAACATGCAGGAGAGCCTTTTCTTAGCCGATAATTTGGCCAGCGGTTTCATCTCTTCGGCACTGTTAGCCGGTGGCTTCTCGCACAAAACATGCAACCCACACTCTAGCGCATCCCGAGTCGCTGGGGCATGCATCCAGGTTGGCAATCCGATACAGACCGCATCCAATTCTGTCTGCTGTAACATCTCTTTATAGTCATCGAAGATTTGTACCCCTTCGATCTCATCTAGAGTCCCTTCCCGACGATTAGAATCCGGGTCGGCCAACGCGACCAGTTCAGCGTTTTTCTCAT
>PACG01000202.1 GCA_002699335.1 Candidatus Poribacteria bacterium | reverse complement strand
TGACCCGCGGCATCGATTTTGACGTAGTTCTCCTTTCCATTGAATTGCAGTGCTTTGTCGAACATTCCTTTGTTGCCACCGACCCACTTAGGCAGTTTTTTGCTCATTTCGGTCTTGAATTTCTTGGGGCCGTAATCCTTGACCCTTGCCCCGCCCCCTTCGTCTATGGGCAGATAGAGGAACAGACCTTTTTCAATGTCTGCCGCCTCAGCCAATAAACAGGCGACCAATGAAATCACAACGAATAGACACATCATCTTCTTTTGACACATTTTTTTAAATACCTCCCGGACCTAGCTGGGATGGAGATAATCCGATCCCGCAAAGCCAAAATGGATAACAGGTAAGCGTATGGCTGATAATGTGAGTTCGGGCCGAAGCAGATCAGTCATACTCTTTTTATTATCTTAAAACTTTGATTCTACTCCAGGCGGTGGCTAGTTTTTCCTCTGCTTCCACCGCGGTGGATATCCCTTCCATCGCCATTCCCATTTCATCCAGGCTGATTATCCGGTCCCAGATCATTACCTGAGCGATGGCCGCGTTTAGGAACTGTCCGTCCTCACGATGGCCGATAAAAACCGGACGTTTTCCCGTCTCGCAGGGGATTGCGTCGGCCTTCGGTTCAGCCTCGGCTACCGGTGTTTTAGCTGCGTCGAGATAGACTTTAACACCTTCCGTGGTGTTGAAAGTACCGCACTGAAAGTGCCAGCCAGCCCCGATTTTACCACCGCTCGGTTCGGAAACACCGCTACCCGGGCAGGTCCAGACTGACATGCCCGCTGACAGGTCATCATATACCAGCAGAGCGAACTCCCATTGCCCTCCGGCTCCCTTCATCACAATTGGTTGTCGGGTCTGTCCGTGTTTATCGGTACCGGTTTTGATCACCTTAACCCAGGCACAGATGGATAAGCCTTTGGCCGGATGGTAGTGAGAGTCAATATCCTTACCTTGGCCTTCCATATCAATTTTGACAAAGTTACTCGTACCATCGAACTCAAGCGCCTTTTTGACCTGCGGGTGACCACCGTCGACCCATTTGGGTGCCGCCTTGCTCATTTCGGCTTTGAATTGGTTGTCCGACAGGTCTTTGGGCGTTCCACTACCCTCATCAAGCGGCAGGTAGAGATAAGGCCCACTTTTGACGGCAGCGAAAGTGGCTGTTGTTAGTAAAGACAGCAAAATGAATACTGCTATTGGTTTTTGTGACACGGTAATCTCCTTTTTTAAGGCAATGCAAAAAACGGTCAGTTACAGTTTTGAACCCACCTTTAGACGTGGAAACTGACCCTTCCTTGGTGCAATAAAAGTGAAAATTTTGGACCAATCATACTATCTTTCATTATAGACCTTTGTCCTGAGAATTGCAAGGGAATGCAAGACCACTTATATTTTCTGCCGAGTTGTACAACTTTGGGTCGAATGTGAATACTAGCCCGGAAAGTTGGGGTTGTGTGGGGAAGACCNNTGCTGTGAGCAGGCNTTATCCCAGCCAGACGGGTGGCNGNCNAATTACANTTGGTTTTAACCCTGGNCCAGGCCNCCGCTAGNTTTCTTANAGANAACTACCTCANGGTTCCAAGATGACCTTCCCNGCCTGGCCATTCGCAAATTTACTNAAGNCTGCTTGNGCCTCCAGTAATGGGAAATGNTCTGTGATGACTTGACCGATTGGCAGTCCACGACGGTATAGATCNCGCATCGATGGATACTCNGAGTAGTGGTAAAACCAACTGCCCGCCAAAGTAATATCNCGGCGGATTAAATCGCTACTTGGACTAATCGGTACGTCTCCCTGCTCACCAATTGCCATTACGGTTCCGGCTTTACCTACCAATTTCAANGCTAACTTGAGCGTCTCTGGTCGNCCAACAGCTTCAATGCACTTATCTGCTAACATTCCNTGGGTAATNTCTGATACNGCTTCCAAGGGNTCGACTTCCCNTGAGTTGATGGTGTGNGNTGCCCCACACGATTCCGCCAGAGAGAGGCGATACGGGTTCATATCGATGACAATCACCTCTNCNCCCNNAAAAGATTGAATCACCGTATTTCCCAGACCGATTGGGCCTNCACCGATCACGCAGANCACCTCNCCCTCGCNGCTATTCAGNCGCTGGCTCACANGGTATGGCACGCCCATTCCATCGCCAGTCAACAGCACCCCGATATCGAAAGGAATATCTTNAGGCAATTTAAGACAGGTATGTTCTGGGGCCGCAATTAGCTCTGCATGCGTACCAGGGCAAGTTGATCGGTGATCGCAAAAAGTATACTTTCCAACCTCACACCACCGGCAATCCCCACAGCCCCAGACTGCATNCACACCAACGTGATCGTCAACTTTGAACTGTGTTGAGCTTCCCNCGTCGATGACAACCCCGGTCACTTCATGTCCACCATTAAATGGTTGAGAGGTCTGTCCCTNATAACCATGCATTTCGCTCCCACAGATTCCGGAGGCCTTGATTTGAATTAAAATTTCACCCNGGTTTTGTACCGGCTCTGGGTAATCTTTAACCGTAACTTTTTCATTTCCCAGTATTTGAACACCAAGCATNGTCTNCTCCTCGTTTGTNATACCCGTGGTAAAAGAATTCTGCTACAAATGTTCCNATTNTCTAATCGTGCCAATATCCTTTTTGTAGNCACAAATTCATTAGTTAATTCTATAGNNATCTTTAAGACTTCAACTATTTCTTCTCGTTTCCCTGGTTTTAAAATAATCCCCAGATTGAAGTCTGCCCCCGCATGTTGAGGAGATCAAGCTCTATTACCCTTTGAAAGTCGTCTGCTGCTTCCTCCTGAATTCCTTGTGCCGAATAAACAACTCCTAGATGTGACATGCGGTAGCATGCTGAGGATCATCAATCGAAATCCGCCGCTGAAAATAACCATACACTATCAACTACCAGTAAGCAATGGCTTCCGCAATTTCACCCAGCCTCTTACCGTTCCGTGTGACATCCGCTACAATTGGCAGAGAGTGCGTCTCGAATTTCTCTGGGAATTCGGCTTGGATTTGGCAGACGCTCTTTTCATTGGCAGGAATTGTAATCTCCGTTTTTTCTGGCCAGAGGTTAACGCCTTCAAGAGAGCGGAAGTGAAGTTGGCATATTTGTGCTTCGGCTTGATGATTAGTGATTATTACCTTGAATATCACCGTTTCACCAGGGGTAATATGTACTTTATACGGATAGAACTCAATCCAGTGCGGATCCATCCCGACGTTTGGATGTGGTTGATCAATTATCTGTGTGAACAGTGTTTGCCAACGTTCCATCCAAGTCTGCCACCGCTCAATCTCGGTTTTCTCAAACGGCACTCCACCACCATGACCGGTCAGGATAAAATCGGGTGCGTGATCCAGAATCTGTTTCGGCATCTCCCGGTAACTCGTTACTGTCGTACGATTCTTGGGGATGAATGAATGAATATAATCTCGGTTCTCACGGAAACTGACACCCGATATATTGTCTCCGATGCATAGAAATTTCCTGTCGTCCACTGAGAACCAGATTAGATGGTGGTAAAGCGTCTGTCCGTGATGTTGTTCCATGTAAAAATCGATCCCTCGCCAATGGAAGGATTGGCCGCGTTCGATCACTTGATCAACCTGGGCTCCCTGGGGCACCAGACATGGCATGTCGTAATTGTGTGGATTCTCCAGAATATCTTTTAGTTCTGGTGACGATGCGAGCTGGGTACCATATTTCGTTTTTAACATGGGATAACCAGCCAGATGGTCATCATGATAGTGCGACGGTAGAAACCACTCAACAGTTTCAGTACCAAGTTCGGTTTTGAGATAAGGGGTTAGATGGTCAATGAACCGATGTGGATTGGCGCTAATTGGAGCATTGGAGGTGTATCCACAGTCAATCAAGAGCGCATGACCGGATTCGTCTTGGACAATGTAGGTTCGGGCAACTGAATTGACAACTTCATAGACATGCGATGTTAATTGGCGAAACTCAGGCCGATAGTATTGAAAAGCATGCCCATGAAACAGTTCATACAATTCTTCCATCGGTTTCTGTAGTTCGGTAAAAGCCGCTGGTGTTGGAATAAACGGTTCACCATGTCCAGGAAGGATCAGGTCAAGTCCGAGGCTCGCCACTGTCTGCAGACTCTCCAGGTGATTCACGTGCCCTTGAAACGACATATAACTCCATTGGCTCCAGAAATATTGCTGGATCTTTCCAGGTGCACTCATTAAATCGCCACACGCCAAGACCAGTTTCCCGTCGATTTCAAACTGATAGCCTACGGAACCGAATGTATGCCCCGGTAACGGGACGACATCAAACCGAATTCCGCACCACATTATCGACTCATAATCATACGCATACCCATTGGAGTGGATGTCAGTTAACGTACTCCTCCCAGGATAGTACGAGGTATAGTTATCATAGGTGTCGTAGGATGCTTTAAGCAAATCAGTTTCTTCCAAGAAACGTCTTTCGGCGAAGGGAATAAAAATCTCAGCGCCATCTGCTTGAAAACGATTTGCTGACGCACATTGATCGCGATGAAAGTGGGTCAATAGAATTCGTTCCACCGAACGGTCTTTACCCAAAAATTCTTCAAAATCTTCTGACCTCAGGTGTGTTCCACAGTCAATCAATAAAACTTTGTCATCAACGCAAACGGCATAGACACTGCACGTGTCTTCAACAAAAAAGAGATGGTCAGTCAATTGTTGGAACACCTGTTATCTCCTTGCGTTTGAAGCGCTTGTACCTGCCAACATTTCCCTGACTGTTTTGAGCATAACTTCGACATTTACCGCCATGTATTCAGTCAACAGTTGCTTGGCTTCAGCTTGGCACTGGTCGTCGATAAGTTCTTTGCCTGCTTTTGCCATTTTATAGGCACTCTCAAAAAGGCACTTTTGGAACTTTTTCCACCTCTCTTGGATCGTTGAGATTGCCCCAATTGTATCTGAACGACTCTTCAGGCTCAATTGGCGGAAAAGCCACCAAGGACTTTCATCTGATGGCTGCTCGCTGCCAATCGCAAGCACAGGAGGCAGTTCCCCTTCGATAAACATAGGAAGAAAAACACCCAGGCAGGGCGAGTAGAAGCTACACCAATAAACAGGTAGTCGTGAATTATCGGCGCACAGGTGAGCAACAAGGCTTGCCGCTGTGTTTCCACCTGTTCCATCTTGGTCGTGATGTACGCAGATTCCGCCTTGCTTGATCGTCGTGTCGAAGGATGTTTTATCANCATCATCTCCACCATGGTCACTCAATACGGCCATGGTGGTTGGAATATCGATATTTCCCAAATGCTGGTTTAACAAAGCGCAAGAGCGTCTCCGGCGNACCGCNCCACTACCAACTGACCGGTCTGCTTGATGACTGTAGGCCTCAGCAAAATTGAGCCGCTCCGATTTTTCCATCCACCAGTTGTCGGCTATCGCGTGTTCAAGCGCCGTCGGAGATAAGCAATTCCAGTCGTCCTCGATTGAATAGACGTTGCTGATTCCAGCTACACTACNGACCCGTTTAGTTGCCCATTCATGACCAGCCGTTTCGAGGACATACGCTTCACGAGGATCGGCAATAATATAACCGTTGTCGTATGTGCGGACATTTGCTTGATTGCTAAATTTTCCTTGCCCATATTTCGTGATCAGGGTTGTCATCACTTCAACTGCTTCGGCCGCAGTTGAGGCTCGCTCCAAACCGAGTCGAACCAACTCCATACCGATCAGTTTTGGTGAATCAAATTTGTACTTAGATTCCAGTCCTTCATTCCCAATTACCACTTGGTGTTCGTTGAATCCATGTTCGTCCCCCCAACACCAGTATGGGGTAGATCCAATATGACGAGACGTNGTTCTAACTTCGGGAAGTTGAATAAATTGGCAATTCGTTATGGAATCCGGAAGGTGAGATTTTCGGTCTCGCAAAACCAACGGCTGACATTCGACCGCTGATCGATCGCTGTTTTTACCGAAGATGACCTGATTGTCTACTGTCGCGTTAGATAAAGCGACAACCGTATCACAACTTTTAAGCATGTTGCTATCCTCCTGCACTCTACGGATGGTGTAACTTTTGGTTTGGTCGCCGAAACCGGAATATTTGTTGGATCTAGCGTAGATTCTCGCTCAGCGATTACTCCTTCTGATGACGATATAGTTCACTGCCACTCTCATCGAAATAAATAAATTCAAGACGGGGAGGATCTGGTGTAACAACAAACTTCAGGAATCCGCCTGAGGCAGGATCTTGGAAATAGGGTTGTTTAATCTGCGCGTCTGGGTCCGTGGATTTCTTATCCCCCGGCTTCCGTCCGATACGAGAATTTGCATCTACCAGTGCCCCACAGGAGAATTCCTCAAATCCAGTAGGATCAACCGAATGGTATTGCCAATGACGATCACCACAGATAATATAGAAGCGTTTCTGTAGAAAACTGTTCTCCAGTAACCAAGAGAAAAACATATCGCGTTCGTAACGAAACCCGTTTATATTGGCATGATTATCCCGCTTAGAAACATCATCAGGCCCAATCATTGGTGTCGGCGAGATGAGAATTTTAAACGTGGCGGTACTCTGGATTAAAGTCTCTTTTAGCCATGCTAACTGTTTCTGGCCCCAAAGCACTTTCTCTGGTCCGTCAGGTGCAGCGTTAGCGCTCCGAAAGTCGCGTCCTTCCACTAGCCAGATTTGTAGAAGGCTATTGACCTGATAAGTCCGATAGGTTTCAGCCTTTTCGTCAGTCGGATCTACGACTGGCAACTGCTCTCGGAAGTTACGCACACCCAACGTGTGAGAAATCGGGAAATCAATGTGCGGATCACAATCGTTCACCCGATAATCGTGGTCATCTTTCTCCCAGTACGTTGGCACAGATGCGAAAAGTTCAATAAAACGGGGTTGAGCGAACTGTTCGTGGTATTTTTTTCTCATCCCCATCTCGGTCAAAACCTCCTGTCCTCCATGACTTGATGGAGAAGTGTGTTTTCCTTGTTCAATACTGCGGTTATAAGCCTTCGCGTTAGGAACATCGAAATAGACGTTGTCACCAGTACCGACAAAAAAATCTGGTCTTATCTCCTGAATCGCCGCCAGCGCGGGATAGCCCAGATGCTTGTCATCATTTTTGTAAGCTGTCGCCGTATCATACCTGCCATAGTGAAAATAATAGTGGTTCATGCCTGTCACAACGACGAAGGAAACCTCTTCTGTACTATCGATATCGATTTCAGCGTGTGTCCTGAAGGTACACATACTTGCCACGCGTACAGCGGTTTCACTCTTACCATATTGTAGACGGTAGTAGTAACGCGTTCCTGGTTGAAGATCTGTGACTTTGGTTTTAATAATATAATCGTAATCAGGGGTTGCGTGTATCCACTTTGTATAGAATGAATTGGTGAAATTAGGATTGGTTGCCAATTCAAACCGCCCAATTCCAGATGCTCCAGGCAGATCGCCGGTTGAATCAAGAGTTGCCACCGACGTGAGGCGTGACTGGAGAATCGCACTGGTTTGGCTAACCGCACCACACATCTGCCCTTGACCGAGAAAAACTGGCAACTTGTCGGCCCTGGAAATGTCCTGTTTTAATCCAAGCCAGGATGAGAAGATCAACGAAATCAGGATCAAATTCCTGTATGTTTTCCTGAGTGACACGTTCTTGTTCATATACCTTTCTGTTTCTTGTCTGCGTTGTTGAAGATTCACCGACAACTAATAACAGATACCATAGAGAATAAAAGAGGCAACTTAGTCGTTCGCAAAGGCCCGGATTGCCACAACCCTATAAATATCCTTACAAATGTACTAGGTACACCAATACAGTAATGATAGCAGTTTGGCTATTAACTCCGGCTGTATTGACACCACCCTTCCAAAACAGCCAACAAAAAAGTCCAATAAAAGCGGCACATAAAATGTTAACTATCACTAGCATGGTTTTGAAATGTCTCCGTCTGAATAGAATTAATATTTAGCTTTAATTTGTTAACCGATTTCAGCCTCCCGATGTCTTAAACATCGTAAGCGGATTAACACATGCTCATAATCCATTATCTGTACTCTCTAAATAAGTTCAAATAATGCCAGGTACTCCTTGTTAATTGATAGTCTTATTGTGTTGTTTTTCGCTGTATCTATCTTCATTAGCTCCTCTTCTGTTTCGTATGTCACTATACTATTCTTGCAAATTGTAACCTTTACCCTTCCGAGAATTCTTAAGACGGCACGTTGTGTAACCGAGNCTCAGGAGATATCACTTATAATACACCATNATTTGCCCTTTCGCGGCGAGTTGCTAGNCCAAAGATACCCTATTCCCAATGGGTGCTCGGAAAGATCTCCATGGTCGATCGATTTTGCCGCCCACGTGTCTGGCACAAATGATTCTTGCAGACATTTCAAATCCAGACTCATGTTAATCCCGCACNCTATGTGGTCGCTAATGTTGTGCACATAGTTTTCGATATAAATCTTCCGACCATCTAGAGGTACGAATGTGCCTTTACCCACATAAAACATATGTGGGTGCATATCAATTAGGATGAAATATCCATTCGGTTTGAGGTGAGACGAAATGAAAGCGTACAGTTCCTGTAAATTCTTCATGTGGCAGGAAGCTAAAATACAAAGGGCAAGGTCGAACCTCTCTTCCAGCACCGGGAATTCTTGATTTACTAAATGGTCATATAGGCCCTTTTTGTTCGCAATGGCAAGCATCTCCTTGGACAGATCAACACCGACTGCACTGACATTTAATCCATTGCTCTTGAGCCAGGCAATGTTACGTCCCGTACCGCATCCATAATCAAGCACACGATACCCGATACTTGATTGACGCGGTGCCAGCAAGCCCAGAAATTTAGATAATATAACGCCATCCACCACGTCGGTAACCGTATCGTCATACGACCGGGACCACTGGCAGTATCCCGTAATAACATCGCAAACGTCTATTTCGATCTGAGCCGGGGGTACAAATTTGAACATATGGAAGACACCTAAAAAAACGGAAAATATATCTCCAGCTACACCGCAATCGGGCAGGAGTTCCAAATCGTAAGGTCATGTCCTCGGTCACAGTGGTTCTCAGCAGACAAGGCTTGACTAACTCGGCAGGTTACGGCACTTCGTTTACCCACACCTGCGGAAAGCGATACCAAGCCGCCGGCACGTTCGCCTCGCAGGTCAACTCTCGCTGTCGCCCCGCTAGTTTAGTCNTTCGAACGACAGTCGATAACGCTGTTCTGCCCCAGTGTCGGCCAGCGTTTTCACCNGCACGTGGCGTCGGCTAAGATGGTAGCAGATCACCTCTTCAGGCACCGCGCACCACACCTCGTCCCTGCCCTGGTCCAACATTGCCTCGACCGATGACGCAGTTGGGTTTCGCAACAATCCTTGTGAACATGGATGGGTTCTTCGAGAAGACAGTGGAATATCCAGCTATTGACTTNCCGGGGGTGCTGAATACTACGGAAAGGGCCGTAGTATTGGTCGTGCAGGGCTNTGTGGTTGAGCCCGAACAATTCATTCTCCGGTCGGTTGAGTGCGTCGGTGATGCTCACGGCTCCCAGGTAGCCTAACGGTGGGCCTCGGTCAATACACGATCGGCCATGTTGGTGTTGTTGCCAAGCGAGCAGTAGAGGTATATCGATGTGTCTGGATTGCTTTTTCGATTACCTCCCAGGCCCTGACGTAANTCTCGTGCCAGCATCTCTTCTGTAATGATCTCGTGGCTCCAGGAGTGTATTCCCCAGCCGCGCTGAATCAGGTCTCGCAATTCGGCGCTATTCATGTAGCGTATACCGTTGTCGCTGGACGCCCCCAAGTTGCGTACCTCTCCCCGTTATACGGCCTATTGCAAAGAAGACGAATCCACACAGCGATGCAGGAATTGATATACCTAGCCGCCACGAAAGGCTAAAGCATGAAAATGGAAAGGCAGAGGGGGGATTACTTAAGCAATTCGTCGATCAATGACACGCCTAATAGCGTCGTAATCAGGGTCTAATTCGATCGGTGAATTGGTATGCCTGGACTCGATATCAGCCAATGTATTTTCGTGGTAGCCGGTCTTAAACTCAGGAAATTTCAACCCGGTTGCTGTTGAGATCACAATTACTTGGTCATTCCGTTGAATCTCTTTTCGCTTGACCAGTTTAAGAAGCGTGGCCAGCGCAACTCCCGTATGCGGACAGTTGAATAAGCCCGTTTGGTCAGCTTGGGCAACAGCTTCAACCAGTTCGGCTTCGGTCGCCTGCTCGACAATTCCGTCAAACTGCTTCAAAATTTTAATCGCTTTCCGGACTGAGACTGGATTACCAATCTGGATAGCGCTGGCCAAAGTAGTCTGTGCTTTCAGGCTTTCAAAGGTTTCAAAATTGTTACGGTAACTGAAATAAAGTGGGTTAGCCCGTTCGGCTTGTGCACAAACGATACGAGGCAATTTCTCGATCAATCCCAAGTCTCTCATCATTAGAAAACCGAGTCCCAAGGCCGTTACGTTGCCCAGGTTACCACCGGGAATAATCACCCAGTCCGGTACAGCCCAATCGAACTGCTGTACCAGTTCAATACTAATGGTTTTTTGCCCCTCTATTCTCAGTGAGTTCATGGAGTTAGCCAGATAAAACCCTTCCGTTTGCGCTAACTGCTGAATAATCGCCATGCAACCATCGAAATCGGTATTCACGGCCAGTGTTAGCGCTCCGTTAGCGATGGGTTGAATCAACTGAGTGGTGGAGACTTTGGCTCTGGGTAACAGGATGACCGCTGGAATACCGGCCGCTGCCGCATAAGCTGAGAGTGCAGCTGAAGTATCACCTGTGGAGGCACAGATAACAGCTTGGATAGGTTTGCCTTCCGACAGCATTTGGTTGACCATCGACACCAATACTGTCATACCCAAATCCTTGAAAGAACCGGTGTGGCTGTTACCGCACTGTTTAATCCACAGATCTGACAGACCGATCTCATTCCCAAAACGTTCTGCCCAGAAGAGATTAGTTCCACCTTCGTACATGGAGATCACATTCTTATCTTCGACATTGGGACAGACCAGCTCCTTCTTCCCCCAGACCCCACTGCCATACGGAAAGATTGTGCGCATATAGCGTTTTTCAAAAAGTTCGATCCACGACTTAGCATGACGTTTTCTGAGTTGGCCTACATCATGGACGACCTGCAATAGGCCTCCACACTGCTCACATCGGTAAATGATTTGGTTGAGAGAATACGCTTGGTTGCATCCCGAAGCACATCGAAATTGAGCTTTTAATTGCATAAATTGGCCTCCATTCAGTGGACCGGTCTAATCTAACGCCTCTGAGCTAGAGGTTAGAGTCGTAAATTGTAGAGTAGTGACCACTAAATAGTGAATTCTTTATTCTTCATTCTAAATTCCTTATTCGTTACCTACTCGCGTTTTCAAATTGATCGCTTGGCCCAGACGAGAGGATTCCATACCTGCTAACATGATTTCCGTCACATGGCGAGCGGCCTGCGCATTGGAAAGTGGCGGTTGGGTACCTGCTCGAATGTGATCGGCAAAATGCTGGTGCATGTTACCCGGATTGACATCTTCACAATTCACCGGCTGAACGTTAACTGGCGCGTGTTCTCTAGTATAGGACGTCGGTGTATGCAGGCTGACTGCGGCTCCATCTTGCCCCGGAATGGTGAACTTTCCTGCTGTTCCGTGGATACTACCTTCTCCAGTACGGGCTGGATCACACCAACTGGTTTCCGCCGTAATGATGGCTCCAGACTCAGTTTGCAAAACCAGGGTAGCGACATCCTCCAAATCTGTGGGTTTGTCAAATGTTGTAACGAAGCCAGTAACTTTAGCAAACGATCCTAAAATAGCCACCAAATGGGAGATCGCATAAACCCCCATGTCAAATAGTGCACCGACACTGGCACGTTTAGCATCAAAGAACCACAGATCATCATCGGTTTCACCGAAGAGATCTCGAATCTCAGCATAGTAAATCTCTGGGCCCCCGTGGCTGGTTCTATAGCGCGCGCCTGATACTCTACCGATTGTACCTTCTGTAATCATCTGGCGAATTTTGTAGACCTGGCTGCTAAAATGAGGTAGGCACATCACCGTATAGTTGCTCCTTTCAACAGCTTCCACGAAAGCGTTTGCCTCGTTCATATCACCACACAGCGGCTTTTGCATCAATACATGCTTGCCAGTTTCAATGGCCTTAATTCCCCAAGAAACGTGGTGTGGATGGGGTGTGCCGACAACAATAGCATCGACCGAGTCGTCAGAAATAACCGCCTCATAATCCTGCGTCCAATTGGGAATCCCAAATACTTCACACTGTTGTTTCAGCCGAGACTCTTTACGGCCACTAATCAGAACTACTTCGAAGTTGTCGTTTTGGTCCAAATCAGGCAGATGCAAGCGACGGACGATACCGCCTGCGCCAATCACGCCGACTTTAATTTTACTCATTAATTTTTCCTTCCAGTGGGACTAAGGTATTTTCTCAATCCCACTTATCCATGCCGAGCAGTTTCCGACCCAGTGGTGTTAGTTCAGCAGTTTTTCCGTGATAATGTTCTTTTTCCTGGCTATTTCTGCCCAGTCCGGTCAACCGATCTCGCCACCAATTGACGCGACTCTGACAAGCGTCGTCATTGCTATCGTTAGCTGGATTCATGGTGATGTACTGAACCACCCTTGGTTCAGCGGAGGTATTGAGGCTAGCTCCGTGTGGCAAAGCAGTTCGCCAAATAATCAGGTCGCCAGTTTCGGCTGGCACACATTGAGACCCAATAGCATGCAGGTTTTGGTGACGTGGATTTTCACCTTCTGGTAGACTGTCCAGCCAACCTTCGATGATGTTATGAAAACCAGGTACACACTGGAAGGCCCCCTGATTTTCCGCAGTATCGGTCAAATACAATACGCCTTGCACCCCAAAACCGATCGGTCGATTATCGACATTAGTATCCCAGTGAAGGCCAAACTGCTTAGCCTCGGGGTCACGCGTGGGCGGATTCATGCTCCCCCGATCAAAGCTGACCCACAGTTTTTCAGTCTTCCAAACTTGACTAAATGCTTGGTGGACACGCGGGGCCTGTCGGTTATTCCACAAGGCCTGATGTTGATAAATCTCAACCATGATACTGCGACGTGCTAGATCCGGGTACCACGTTTCGGGATCGTTGGCGTCCATCTCCAGAAAATCCCATATCGCTTGGCCCGCTCGAGCCGCTTTATCCTCGGACACTACTTTCTTCGCCACAACATAGCCATTCTCTTCCCAAAACTGCAGGTCGTCTTCACTCAAAACAGGCGATTGAAGGTCATTCAATCCAGACATTGCTGTACTCCATCTCAAAGATTCTACGGTAGATACTACCACCGTGATATTGGAAAAAGAATAAAATATCGTCTATCTAAAGTCAATAGCTTTTCTGCCCTAGTCGGAATGAACGATTAGAATCGTTTAATTCCCTGCCCTGAAAGCCAGGACGAATAGTCTCGAGGTAATAGCTCTAAATCGCCTAACCCTTCGTTTGAAAGTCGGTCAGCACGCCAGCGCAGGAGCGGATGTTGACGATCTTTCTGTGGCAGATCTACTCTAGTCCCGTAGACAGCCGACTCAAAGATGCCCATCATAATTTCCAAAACATGTCGGCCTTGGTACCCACTGCACTGATGTTGGTCATTGTCATCAAGGGTTCGTACATATTCATCTACGAAGCCAAAATCGCTGGCATCGGATCGATTCTCCCACTGATAATAGTCGGAAAAAATCGGTTCCAAAGCCTCCCACTGCCGGTCAGGTAAATAATGGGGTTGGGGCAACCACCAGGCCTGATCCCCCTTCCAGAACAGCCGCCCTTCAGAACCGTAGATTTCCATTACGTAAGCACTGGTATCCATCTGATCAAACCGATGTTGCAGCAGTGTGCCTGTCACATTACCGGTAAACTGGAAGGTGGCTGAAATATATTCCCCTGCAATAGTGCCCATTCCGCTTGGAGATGGAACGACATCTGTCGGCTGAATCGGCTGACCATTAGTCGTCGCTTGAGTGACGACACTGTGGCATTGCTGGCCGAACCGAAGCATGTTATTTATCATGTGGGTGCCGATGTTCATCAGTCCATAACCACCATAGTAGCCTTTACCACTCCCGTAGAGATAGCGAATCTGGCCAACCTTCCCCTGATCTACAGCCCTCTGTAGGGCCAGCATTCCTGGTCCCACACGGCCTTGATGATGAACAGCCACTTTGCATCTCTTCGATTCTGCCTTTGCCATTACAGCGTCGGCTTGGACCAGGTCGACACACATCGGTTTCTCAACCTCAATGTGAACGCCGTGTTCGAGTACCCGCATACAAAGATCGTAATGAAACTCAGTACCGGTTGGAATGGCTACAATATCGGGTTCATTTTCCTGGATCATCTGATCCAGATCTGTATATTGGGCTGGTACGCCAAGTTCGGTCCCCAGATTATCGAGGCGTTCTTGGACCAAATCACATAGACCAACGATCTGAGTGCGAGGGTGATCGTGGTAGGCTAGAGCCGCGGCTCGGCCTCGCCCACGACACCCTAAAATAGCAACGCGGTAAATCTTGTCTTTCATGGTTGCTCCTTGAATCCGCAAGTTAATGCGGGATGCCCAAATTGTGCATTCGTTTGTGGATTGCCTGGATTGCTTCTTGAAATGGACGTTCAAGAAAGGCGAGATGATCAACCTCATTGTGATGATGGGTGGTGTGATCAGAATCATAATGGCGAGCTGTGTTTCGAATGTAAGAGATCCCGCCTTCAGCTAAGGTAATCATATAGTTAGCCGCCTCTAAATCGAACATCCACCACTCACCACCAACTGCAATGTAGATCGGTGAGGTATGAGCAATGATGCCACGTCGCCAACTATCGAGATGAGGGGTAGCCTGAGAATAGTTGGGACCACCGCAGCGGGCAGCTATCCATGAATGGCAATCGCAGGTGATTTTACTATCCAGGCGCAGCTCCTTCAGTCCGTTTGCATCCTCAACACGATCGACGACTTCGCCATTTTTGATGATCTCTAAGCTGTGAATCGGGAAGATTGATTGACAAGAAGCCGACACTTCGACCGTTCCTCCGTTCCCTGGTAGGCTAATAGTAGAACCGATAGGTTGGCCGTCTATCGATAGGCGGATAATCGGGCCTCCGCTCAAAAAGGTGTTACCTGCTTTGAGGTACTTGCACCAGTTGTCGTAGTTGAACTCCTCGTCCTCTGGAATGTGGACATAGGTGCGGTAGAGCCCCACAGGTACATCGCTCGACATTTTGTCAGTCCCACCCACCAACGGTAGTTTGTACCCACAATTGAGGTAACGATAGTACTCAATATGACCATACATAGCGTTGGTCAGGTATTCAACGGCATCAACCCGGCCGGTGGCAATCAGGGTTGATGGTTCACAATTCGGATTTGGAATATGCGGTAATATGACCGTTCCACCCTGCGCATGACAGGCGTCAGCCCAGTGCGACAGTGTCGTTTCCAAGTTACCAGCGTGTTCAGCTTCATTAGAGCCACCCGAGCACCAGGGATCAACTGCCTCTTTCAGTCCCAATAGGGTCAGATGCCCAAGCACGTGCTGACGATTTTCCTGCGTGGCATAGACGATACTCCTACCGTTGTGAGCTACTGAGGGTTGTCCGATAAATTCTTCCGTGTTGGTAAAGAGATGCCCCCATTGGGACAGCAGAAGGTTAACCACATCCAGATCTTCGCCCTGTGCCTCGGTGTGTGCCCCTTGTGTCGAGAGAAAATGGACATGCGTATCACCTGAGAAATAACGCTCGGCCTTCATGTCACACCAACGATTGAGGCGCAACTCCAATTTCCGTTGGTTGGGTTTGATCTCCACCTTAGTTCGTAACGGTTGATACTCAAATCCACGAGCTACATCGACAATCACTTCCCCGCGTGGCAACCAGCCTTGGCACTTACCATCGATATAGGCGTAGCTCAATTGTCCTAGGCTAACGTCACCACCAATGTCAATGTGCCAGGTTCCCATATCGGAGTTGACGTGGGAGTGATGACCATGTGGTGCATAGGGAACCCCATTAGCCGATCTAAAATGCACCCGACAAGGAACAGGCCGATCCGTTTGATCGTCCACCACCGTAGTATGTACCCAATTCCGCCCGCTGTCGATAATTTTGACCTGCAACCGGTCGTTGAGTTGTAGTGTGCCCCTACGTTCCAATTTCCCCCAATTGACGCGACCGATTTCTTCACCTTGGTGTTTCACCTCTACCGTAGCCGAAGGAGTAGCGGAAATTTCAACGTAACTAGGACTGGATTGCCGGTTTATAGGTTCGCCCCACCCTTTTTGGGAACTCTCTAGGTATTCCTCGAGTGGTCGATTGGGCAAGGGGTAGGGGTAGGTAGACAAGCCACGATCCACTTCTACTTCCAATCCGAATGGTTTTTCGGCATCCTCGGCTTGCGGGAGCGTAATCATCACTTCTCGTCGAGCTTGCCGTGCAATCGGATCTTCATCCAAAAAACCAAGGGTAATAGCGGCGATGAGGAATCGCCGGTCAGTAGGAACAATCTCCATTGATTCAACTGCCTGCGTCGGATGCGGGTTTTTCCAGAACCACAAAATGTAGTCCTTCGGCCCACCTGCCATAGTTTCAGTCTGTCGATTGCCTGCGTTACCCCAGTTCCCTTGATGACGGTCGAAGAGTTCGTCAGACCGGTCGGGATAGGCGTTGAAGTTATTCTGTCCCCAACCTGTTGGAGCAACTGAAATTTCAAACCGCTCGCGAATTGGAACTTCAACTGATACCCCGTTTTTGTAATGGAAGATATAGCTGGCGATGTGTCGACCCACCGGTTCCCCACTCAGCAGGTTCGATTCCAGTAACCGATGGGCCACCAGTATCCGATGGCATTGTGCTTGAATCGGAATTGTGACTTTGCTGTTGCTCAGAAAGCAGCAATTTTCGTCTTGGCCAATCTGGAAGGGTAACCCGTGATAATATTGGTGACCTAACGCTGGTGCGGTCAATTGGGGTAAGATATCTATGCCCGAGTTGTAGAAAGCGGTTAAATCAATCGGTTGATAGTCTGTCATGGATCTTCTCCTTATAGTAGATGACGGTGGGTTACTATCGAGGTCGCGTTGCTATCAAAGTCGTATTTCTGCCAAGATAACAGAATTCGCTGTAAAGCGCAAGTCTCTACCAAGGCCACGTTGCTACCAAGTTTAGGTTAACCAGAAACAGCAAATCAAATCTAAGGAGATGCGACGATTACCGATGTGTCTGAGCCTAAGAGGCTAATCGACTCTTAACGGCAGCAGCAAAAAGCGGAATCATGATTTCGTGGTGGCCGCAAAAACTAAAGCCCGTACCGCCGTCACTGGTTGGCCGATTGACCACATTTTGTTGAGGTCTATACTGCTGGATCATGTCGAAGTTGGCCGAAGTAAAATGACGAACCGTATTGCCCAGATTTCGGGCTACTGTCAAGGCCTTGAGAAAAACTTCGGGCAGGATAACCGCCGAGCCGAAGTTGAGAACGACACCACCGTTATTCAGATCAGATACAATGGCAGTCAGCAATCGAAAATCACAGAAACTGGTTTGACCAATTGCTGCCCCGTTGGCCGACGGGTGTTGATGGATAATATCGGTGCCAATCGCCACATGAACGGTAACGGGTAGGTTTAGTCGCCTGGCTTGGACCAGTATGCTGCTATCGCCATAAGGTGGATCCAGTGCCAAAAGCCCCTCCGCTAACCCATCACCCAACCCCTGGTCGTTCTCCGCTGCCTGATTAATAGCGGTGTTCATCCACCGACCAGTTTCTTCTGCCATACCGAACATCCCTGTCTGAATGTAGACGTCTACCTCCTCAGAAGTTTGACCGATCATGGCGATTTCAAAGTCGTGGATTGCTGTTGCGCCGTTAAAGGCCAAGGCTGAAATCACCCCGACCTGCATCAAGTCGATTAAAATCGGACTCAAGCCACACTTGATCACATGCCCCCCCAACATAACAATTACCGGTTTTTGTTGTCGATGGGCTGAAATCACAAAGTCAATTAGATCTCTCAGGTCTTCTCCCTTCAATATCCGAGGCATAGAGGCAAGTAAACCATCGATCGATAAAGCTGTGGTTTCCGCTTGAAGAATAGGCTGAGCAAAGTCTTGAATTGAAACTTTGTTTTCTCGTTCTGATAAGGGATAAGTCGTTGCCTGGGTCAGGTCAACTGGATTCCAGGTCTCTTTTTTCACTGATGTTGTCTCAACTGCGAATCAGGGTGTGGTAGACCTGTTCTGTTTTTTGGATCATAACAGCTTGGCTAAAGTGGTTCTCGGCGTGAGCTCGCGCATTCCGGCCTAATTGCTGGCGATAGGCAGGGTCATCGATCAGTTTCAGCATAGCCGCGGTCAGTGCTTGTCGGTCCATCGCTGGTACCACCAGACCGTTGTACTGGTCCTTAACGATTTTCAGTTTAGTTGGATCAGCATCAGAGGCTGAAACCACCGGCGTTCCACAGGCCAGAGCCTCGATCATTACCGATCCACCAGAAAGCGTCACCAGCAGATCCAGAGAAGCTAAAACCCCCGGCATGTCATCCCGCTTACCTGTAAAAACCACGTTCGAGTCGAGTTGATTCTGGCTGATATATCTCCTTAGTTGACGAAAGTAGGACTGCACCCGGACCTCACCGATCAAAAAAAACGCAACTGAATCTCGAATCTGAACGATTTGCTTGGCTGCAGATAGAAAATCCAATTGCCGCTTGAACGGTTCAATTCTGCCTACCAGGCCAATTTTGATAGTGGCAGTAATTCTATCCAAGACATTGCCAGGTTTAGGTGTTGGTATAAATCTATCCGTATCAGTGGCATCGAAAATCAGATGAATCTGATCGGAATCGAATCCTGCCTTGATCAAACTATCCCGATATCGATTACCAATTACAATAGCGGCTGAAGCCGATTTCAGGAACAGTCGTTGAAAGTGCTTAGGGCGAATCCGGGAGCGGACGTGGAAAACAGACGGAATTTCCAAACTTCGACTAACTGCTTTCAAATAGGGAACCATTCGATGTTCAGAGTGAATCAAATCGACCTGATACTGCTGAGCCAACTGAACCAGCTTTTTGGCTGCCAAAGAGCGGAAGGGAAAAGACTGGATTTGTAGCCAACGTGGCAACCGTAGAATATGCGTTTTCACACCCGATGCTGTAAAGGCTTCTGTTAGATCGCCTGCCTTGGGACAAACTACAATCGGTTGAAAGCGATCTCGATCTAAGCCCTGAATTAGGCATTCGTACTGGATTTCGCCTCCGCCAACTCTTGAGCCGTACAACAGCAGATATAAGATACGGTACCGCACATTTAGGAGTTTGAAGTTAGAATTGACCTTTCACTCTTTCTCTTTTCCCTCTGCTTTTTCTACTGTGAATTTCATTCACCATTTCCAATCTGCTCTTTCTTTAACCGGTTGGTGGTGGCAATGTATTAGCTAATTTTCAATAAAAAAGTTTATCTTTTCAGAGGTTAGACTCGAGGAGGATTTGTTCCTCGTTCAAGATTGCCACCCAGGACATAAACTGGGAAATGGAGGTTGTGTTAACCACTCCACAATGGCCAAGCAAGAACCTCGTCTGCTAGCCAAAAAGTGATTACGAGAGACTTTACCACAGGCTATAGGTGGCAGAAACAGGGAACAAATCTACCCGTTATCTGCCTTGAAAAAAGGAAGTTCAGTACTATGGGGTCGAGGTGAAGCAGGTTTCGACTTCCAGGGGCGATTTCCCGTCGTAAAGGTGATCTAGCCCTTCTGCACCATGATAGACAACGCCAGCTATCAAGTCTGTAACTTCGTGTAACTTTTCCGCTAAACCGTAGTGACCTAAGCGCGTTTTTCCCACTCCGACTTCATGAAATTCAGGGCGTCTCTTGCCAATTGTTCCTCGCTCTCGTACATACGTCGCCAGATTTTGGTGGCCGCTGCAAGTTCAGGCAGAGCGAGTCCGAAGGCTTCAACCATCAACCAACCATCGTAACCTGTTTCTTTGAGTGTGTCAAAGGTTGTGTCCCAGTGAACGAGGCCTGTGCCGGGTGTGCCGCGGTCATTTTCGGAAATATGAACGTGCACCGTGTGCTGACTACAGGAGCGTATGGCAGGGGCAACATCTTTCTCTTCAATGTTGGCATGAAAGGTATCGTACATCATCTTACAGTTGGGGTGATCGACGGCCTCCACGAAGCGAACAGTATCTGCAGCAGAATTGAGGAGATAACACTCAAAGCGGTTGAGGTACTCCATTGCCAGTGTCACATTACATGTTTGAGCATACTCAGCGACTGCATGCATGCTCTCGATGCCCCAAGCTATCTCATCATCGGTGGGACCGGCCCCGCTAAACAGGCCCAATGCAGAGTGGAAAGGGCCACACAAAAAAGTTGCCCCCAAAGCCTGACAGCAATCAAGAGCCTGTTTGTTGAGATTTACACCGGCTGCCCGAACCGCCGGGTCGGGGCTAATCGGATTATCCTCTTCATTACGAACAGTTACTGCGGTGCGCTCAAGTCCGAGTTGATCAATATGCTTCCCAAGGGCAGCGCATTGATTGACATCATAAGCGAAGAGGGGGACTTCCACCCCATCAAAGCCTGCGTCTTTAAGCATTTCGAGTATGGGGTAGTGCTCTTCTTCTATATTCCCACTCCACAGGAGAAGGTTCATACCAAACTTCATCGTTTTTCTCCGATAAAATAAACAGGTCTATTTTGAACTTGGGCCAGTGCTCTGCCTGTACCCAGAAACAACGTTAATCGCCGAGGTTACGTTTTTATTAATCTAGCAGCAAAACTACCATCCATGTGATGCAAATGCGGAAATGTCTGCCAGTATCCCTCGACTGTGAACGTATTCTGCTCAGCAGATGGTAAAATCGCGCCGGCAGGATCAACGATAAAATTTGGATATTGGTGCTGGAATTGAGTAATAACTTTTTGGTTCTCCTCAATTTCTATTGTACAGGTGCTGTAGACAATTATGCCACCACGCTGAATCTGACAGGCAACATTACATAAAATCTGCAATTGTAGATTGGCTAATTCAGAAATCTGATTGGGTTTCTTTTTCCAACGAATATCAGGGTGGCGACGCAGAGTACCAAATCCAGAACACGGAACATCAACCAAAACAACGTCAGCGAATGATAAAAAATCAATTTCCGAATCTAGTGCTGAACCAACCACCGTTTCAACATTCTGCACTCCCAATCGTTGACAGTTTTGCTCAATCAGTTTAATCTTCTCTTTAGAAACGTCCATTGCAATGACGCGGCCCTTGTTGCCCATCAACTGTGCCAAATGAGTTGTCTTACCACCTGGTGCTGCACAGAGATCGACGACGGACTGTGGCTGACAGGTTTGTTCCGGCAGAGCCAAATGGCTGACCATTTGAGCCGCCTCGTCTTGAACTTGGAAGAACCCTTCCTCGTGAGTATACAATCGTCCCAAATCGTTAACGCCTGTGAGTTGGATCCCCTCCGGACTGATTGTTGTCGGTTGTGCATTAACGCCTTCCGCTGCTAATTGTTCGATCAGATCTTGGCGGCTGATTTTCAGTGTATTAACACGTGCTGTCAATGGTGCAACGAGATTGCTAGCTCGACAGAAACCGGTCGTCCAACCTAAATCGTGATCTGAGATCCAACGCTTGATCAACCACTTGGGGTAAGACAAGGATATGCTGATCCCGTTAAGCGGATCTTCAACGGGATCAGGAAGCGACAATTCATCTCCTTGTCGAGATACGTTGCGTAAAACCGCATTGATAAAGCGGGCTGTTTTAACTTTTGGTTTGGCTAACTCGACGGTTTCATAGATGGCAGCGTGCACCGGGATTCGGTCTAAATGCAGTAGCTGGTAAGCACCGAGTCGCAAGATATTTTGAACCCGTTTTTGCAACCGAAATCGTTGAGGAACAAAATTACTGAGGACCCAATCAAGTTGACCTTGCCACCGAATTGTTCCGTAGACCAGTTCGTGAAATAACTTCAGATCCACTGGCTGAAGTTGTTGCGAGACTTGTCTAACCAGCGGCGAAATTCGGCAGTTTGGATGTTGGAGTTTTTCTAAGCAGTCGAGGGCAGCTTTACGAACTGTCACACTATTTGAAATATGCTGAGATGGCTGATATAATTTCGATTAGATCTGCGATAAGACTAATGAGACTATAAAGTAAAAACAGAAGAAAACTAAGTTACAATGTCCCATTCTTTCTTTAACTTCAAGCCCGGTAGAAGCCTCCGCTTTTTGCGGTTTCTTCTACATCTACCCAATTTCATCAAGCTAGCTTGGAAACTTTTCAACGACTCACGTGTACCAATCCATACCAAATCCATTTGGGTTCTCGCTGAATTGGTGGCAATCGCTTTTGCCTTTGCCTACTTTGTTCTGCCGATCGACTTCTTACCCGACTTCCACTTTCTAACACGGTTCGACGATTTACTAATTGGTGTTTTTCTAATCTCGGCGCCCGGCACCTGGCTTTTTGTCAAGTTGTGTCCTCGGCCAATTGTTCTCGAACACGTCAAAAGTATTTCGCGAGGAGGGCAGGCCTGATTTTCGAGGAGCTAGAGATTCCTGTCACGGAAGGAATGACCCACACTTAACTTAAAAGTACTGGGTTTAAGATCCTGGTAGCGACGAGACCAGACCGGTTTTTATTCTCGCCTGGGGCATGAAGTGACCGGTTACGGTTGTTGGGAAACGACGGCTGCCAATTTACCGACATCTGTTGGGGTAAAGTCTTTAATCACTGCGTTGATAACCTCGTAAGAGGGTTCCCACAGAATAAATAGCAGAATTGTCGGAATGACAAAGACCAGGAGTAGCAACTGGTTCCCAAAAGAGAATGTAAGTGGTGTTTGGTCTTCCGCCGTCTCGAAAAACATCGCTTTGACAATCCGCACATAATAATACAATGAGACAGCACTATTTAGAGCGGCTACGACTACTAACCAATATAAATGCTCCTGCAGTGCGGCTGTAAATAAAATCCATTTGCCAGCAAATCCAGCCAGTGGCGGGAGGCCAACCAAGGAAAAAAGGAAAATCGCCATCGAAATCGCGAGCAGAGGAGCACGGGAAACCAGATTTCGATAGCCGCTAATCATCTCGCTACCGACTTGGTTGGCGACGAGGATAACAACGAAAAATGCTCCCAAGTTCATAAAGAGGTAGATTGTTAGGTAGAAAAGGATTGCTTTGACCCCCGTATCGTTCAGTAACACAGCCCCCATTAGTAGGTAACCGCTGTGAGCAATGCTCGAGTAGGCCAACAACCGCTTGACATTTTCCTGTGGCAACGCTGCCAAGTTACCGAAAGTCATGGTTAAGGCAGAGATGATCGACAGAAGAAGCGTCCAATTGGTTGCACTGAGATTCGTGATCTGGCCGAATCCAAGATAAAAGATACGGATAAAAAGTGCGAAGCCCGCGGCTTTTGAAGCTACAGACAGAAAGGCGGTAATTGGAATTGGTGCTCCTTCATAGACATCCGGCGACCACATATGGAATGGAACTGCCGCAATTTTATAGCCTAACCCCGTTAAAATGAAGACCACGGCTACCATAACAGCCAGTCGCGAATCTTGATCCTCAATCAGTCTGGCTAATTTGCCCCCAATCTCTGGCATGCTAGCTGTACCGGTTAAGCCAAAAATTAAGGATAAACCGAACAGCATTGTCCCGGAGGCAACTGCACCATAGATGATGTACTTAAAAGAGGCTTCGCTTGAACGCTGATTGTGAGTCAGGAACCCGGCTAAAATGTAAGAGGAGATGGAAACCATTTCCAGCGATAGGTAAGCCATCAACAAGTTGGTTGATGACGCCATCATAAACAAGCCCAAATTAACAGCGATCAGAATTGAGTAATACTCACCTTTGGTGTTTGGATCAAGTTCTCTGGATTGTATTGAAAAAACAATGGTAACGGCAGTAGCGGCAAGAGCAATAACCTTAAAGTAAATCGAGAAGCCGTCTATCCGAATCATCCCATCAAATAAAGATTCTGACGGCGCTCCGGTAGCGAAAATAGCGATCAGCGTTAGGGCAATCCCACCCAACGCAATGTAAGCTGTACTGTTATTATGCTTGCTGTCAGGTAACAGATCGTAGATGATGGTGAGCAACGCGGTCCCAACAACAACAAGCTCAGGGATAAAATACTGAAGGCTATCAACACTATTCACAATTTATATCCTTGCTGCTAGATCTACGGTAAGATCCCAACCGCTTTGCTAGTAGCGTCCACAGCCTTAACAATAGCATCTACATTTTGGTCAAACATATCGATGGCGAAATGTGGCCAGATACCGAGAATAATCGTTAAGATACCGAGTGGTATCAAGGTTGCAATTTCACGCGGGCTAATTTCCTCAATCTCCTCGTATTTTGGATTCAACTGACCAAGGAAGACTCGCTGAAGTGTCCACAGGAAGTAAGCGGCACCGATAACTATCCCAATCGTTGAAAGGATAGTTAGCAATCGCGCGTGGTCAAAACTACCGTAATAGGCACCTAATAGTGACAAGGCTTCGCCGACGAAACCACTTAATCCAGGCAGCCCGAGAGAAGCCATAAAGGCTAAGGTAGTGATACCCATATAAATTGGCATCTTAGCACCCAAGCCACCGAAACCGTTGATGTCTCTGTGGTGAGCACGATCGTAAACCACACCGACCAGCAGGAATAACATGGCACTGATGACACCGTGGTTAAACATCTGTAAAATTGCACCAGTAATACCGGGCTTATTCAAAGCCGCAATCCCGAGAATCACAAAGCCCATGTGAGCAATGGAGGAATAGGCAACGAGTTTTTTGAAGTCGGTTTGCCAGAGCGCACAGAACGAGCCATAAATGATGTTGATCACCGCTAAAATAGCTAATCCGTTGGCCCAGTAATTAATTCCTGCTGGAAGCATGTCGACATTAATCCGAATTAGGCCATAGGTGCCCATCTTCAGTAAAACTGCTGCCAGGATGACACTAATCGCAGTTGGCGCTTCAACGTGTGCATCTGGCAACCAGGTATGAAAGGGAAAAATCGGCACCTTAACAGCAAAACCAATGAAAAACCCAAGAAACGCCCATTTTTGGAAGGTGGGATCTGCTAGCGCATGCCCTGAAGTTTTTGCCAATTTAACTAGCTCTGGAATATCGAATGTCCTTACCCCTGGATCACCACTCTCGAGATAAACCGCAATCATTGCTACCAGCATCAACACACTACCAAAGAGGGTATAAAGGAAGAACTTTATAGCCGCATATTCTCGCCTCGGGCCACCCCAAATACCAATCAGGAAATACATCGGTAACAACGTCAACTCGAAGAACACGTAGAAAAGGAATAGATCTAGCGCACAGAAGAAACCGATCATTCCGGTCTCGAGCAGCAGGAAAAGTGCCATGTAGGCTTTAACACCTTTTTCAATCTTCCATGATGCACCAATACAAATCGGTCCAAGCAACGCTGTTAGTAAAATCAGGGTTACACTCAGCCCATCTAGGCCGATATGATAATCGATACCAAAACTTTCAATCCAGGGTACACTAAATTCTTGTTGGATTCCAGCGGTTCCTCGATCGTAATTCATAAACAGGGAAACCGCAATCAGCAAAGGAATCAGCGTAACTGCAAACGTAATCCACCTCACTGTGTTATCTTGGCCTCGCGGAATCAACAAGACCAGGATCATACCAATAAGGGGTATAAAAATCATCCACGTTAACAGCATTGACTAAACTCCTTCCAATACATTAAATAACTTATCTCTTTTTTATTAAGATAGAGCAAAATAATAAGCCTCACTATCAAGTACACTGCTTGGTTTGTCGCCTTACTACGATATCCAGCGGGGGAGTGATAAGAATAGGAGAAGCAAAATAATGATACCACCCAAGACGAAGGCAAGATAGTTTTGTACAGTACCTGTCTGAATCCGACGAATCTGGCCCCCAATTGCTCGAATGCCTTTGCCGACAACTGTAACCACAATTCCATCAATAACAATCATATCAAAGAGCCCAACGATACCGGCGATAATATTTCGACTAGTCCAAGCAACAGCATTGACAATTCCATCAACGATCCTAAAGTCGATCCAGCCGAAAATATTAGATAAACCCAGCGTAACGCGTTTGACAATAACGCCATTATAGAATTCATCGACATAGTACTTGTTCCAGAGGATTGCATAGAAAGGCCCCAGAGCTTTTTCCACCGGATCTTCTGTCACTGGTTGGCGGGCATATAGTAGCCATGAAAGTAAGATGCCAAGCGCCGCAACGATAATGGAACAGACCATAGCGATATTGTGTGCGGTGTGGTGAACATCGCCTTGATGATCTCCCGCTGTATGGGTATCGTGATCTGAAGCTCCTGCCTCAGCGTATAACGCCGACACTTGTTGAGTTGAAGCGTGAATGTGTGGCTGATCTGGTTGCTTGATCAGATCTTCAAATGACCATTTGTTAACAATTGGGAAAGACAGGATCGCTAAAATAATGAGTGGAATCGCCATCGACATTGGAGACTCGTGAGCATGTTCGTACATCTCTTGATTTTTAGGCTCGCCGAAGAAAGTCAAAAAGATCAGCCGGAACATGTAAAATGCAGTGATCATAGCAGCGATTAGCGCTATCGCAAACAGCAGATAGTAGTGAATTGAACCGCCACTCATCGCCTTTCCCAGTGCTGACCCAAGAACCGCATCTTTGCTCCAAAAACCTGAAAAAACAAAAGGCACACCGGAGATCGAAAGCGTCGCGATCAGCATTGTCCAAAAGGTGATTGGTAGTTTGCGCCAAAGTCCGCCCATGTTTCGCATGTCCTGTTCAGGCGGAATTCCATCGCGTTCGATTGGATGGTCGCTGTGATCGCCGTGATGAACGTGCAGGGCATGGATCACGCTACCGGATCCGAGAAAAAGTAACGCTTTGAAAAAGGCGTGTGTAGTCAAGTGGAAAAGCCCGGCAACGTAGCTACCTGAACCGATGGCAAGCATCATGTAGCCAAGTTGACTGACAGTCGAATAGGCAAGAACGCGTTTGATATCCCAACGGACGATAGCGATTGTAGCCGCAAAGATCGCGGTAATCCCGCCAATATAAGCGATAAATAGGGAAGACCCGGGCGTCAGAATCGGGAACATCCGAGCAGTGAGATAAACTCCGGCCGCCACCATGGTAGCAGCGTGGATCAAGGCACTGACAGGCGTTGGCCCTTCCATCGCATCGGGAAGCCAAGTGTGAAGCGGAAACTGTGCTGATTTTCCGATCGCACCACAGAAGATTAGACAGCCAGCAGCCGATAGCCATAAGATATCACCAGAGCCAAGATGTGAAACGGCTTCAAAAACACCTTCTTCACCATAGAGTGCCAAGGTCTTAAACCTAGCAAATAGCATCATCATGCCGACGAACATACCCACATCGCCAACACGGGTAGTTAGAAAAGCTTTTTTACAAGCGTCGGCTGCTGCATCCTTCTCAAACCAAAATCCGATCAACAGGTAGGAACAAACTCCGACTAGTTCCCAGCCAATATAGATGCCCAACAGATTATCAGAAACAACCAGAAATAGCATCGAGAACGAAAACAGGGATAGAAAAGCGAAGAAGCGCGAGTAATGGGGGTCACCGTGCATGTAACCCGTAGAAAAGATGTGTACCAAGCTACTGACCAGGGTGACAACGATCAGCATGACTCCCGTCACACTATCGAAGAGGAAGCCCATCTTAAATTCGAGGTCACCGATAGTAATCCAATCGATTACCATCGAATCAACTATACCACCCGGTTGCTTTAGGGCTGGATCGTCTAGAATCTGTCCGAATAGCAAGAGAGAACAGACCAGAGCAACTAATATTGCTGCCGTAGAGATCAGGTCTTGCCCAGGGAAACGCTTACCCAATAAGGCAGAAAGGCCAAACAGGGCAAAAGCCGCCAGTGGGCAAAGAAGGATAGTGAAGATTAGGGAAACAACCGGCATGTTAAGTGGACTCCATTAATTAAGCGACACCGACTTAACCCTTTAGCGTATCGGTTTGATCCGGGTTAATCGAACTGAACTCATTGTAGATCGACAGGATAATGGAGAGGAAAACAGCTGCTTCAGCCGCGGCCAGCACAATACCAAAGAGTGCAACCATTTGCCCTGTAATATCCCGGGTGATAAAACTGGAGAAAGCTACGAAGTTGAGATTGCATGAGTTTAAGATTAGTTCAACCCCCATCAGAATGCTAATGGCATTACGGCGCGTTAAGACCGCAAAAACTCCCAGTGAGAAGAGGATAATAGAAATATAGAGATAGTGCTCAAGCTGCATCTTCTTTCTTTACCCCTTTTCGCGTAATTAAAACGGCCCCGATCAGAGCAATAAGTAAAATAATCGAAGCGACCTCAAAAGGTAATAAAAACTCTCTCATAATCGCCTCGCCGATCAAACTGGCTGTTCCCTCATTCTCAAACCGGCTTTCGGTGGTCTGCCAGTTTGTCTGATGCACTACCAGAAATAATATTACTAATAAGGCGATCGAAATAATACCACCAGAAATCAACTGACCTTGGCCAAATTTCAGGTTTACATCTAACTTTCCGCTGGTCATCATAACACCAAATAGAACTAAAACCAAAATTCCTCCGACGTAAACGACAACCTGGGTGGCAGCTAAGAAATCGGCCTGCAGAAACACGTAGAGAGCGGCGACACAGAAAAGGGTAATCATTAACCAAAAAGCGGCATGAACTAGATTTCGTACTGTCACTACAAAAACAGCAGAACCAATCGTCATAACAAAGAAGAACCAAAAAAGTGTTTGTGTCCAATCCATTTTGAGGAGATGTTTTGTGACTTTAACCGTCTAGTTAATAGATCTGATATTATTTGTAGAGGGCCGGATCAGCAAACTTGTAAATTAAGTTTTCTCGATCAAACTCGGAGTACTCGATTCCCTCTAAACTGTCCTTCATCGTCAAGCACTCGGTTGGACACACTTCTGTACAGAGACCACAAAACAAGCAAAGCGTCATGTCGATGTCGAATTGGTCCATGAACAAAGCCACTTTTTTTCGGTCGATGATTCGGTCAACTTTATCACCACCAATCTTGACAGTTGCGCCCGCCGGAATGTCTGGATAGGTGGTTCCTTCAGGATTGGTATGCTGAATTGTAAACTGCATGTCCGGTTCGATCTCCTTTGGTGGTTTCCCATCGATGATGCCGACAATCCGGGTCTGATCTTTGAGATGAACTACATTCATACTTTCCCACATTTTTCCGCCTTTTTCAGGCTTGCGGGCATCGATATGAATACAATCGACGGGGCAGATCTGCGCGCACTTTTTACAAACAATGCAATCTTCCACCCGGTTATGGAGTTGACCTCGAAAACCCACCGGAATTTCACGGATATTATCGTTGATTTCAAAGTCGTTCTCGTAGGGATATTGGTGTGTCACGCTGGGTTTGAACAACTGACGCAACGTAATCACCATTCCGAGCAATACAGAATAGACACCGTTATAAATATTCGACATGTATTTGGTCATGATAATACCTTTTGCTGAAGCATGCCCTCAACTTGGTGCGAGAAGCGGTCTTGACTGAGAGTTGATTGGGATGTGAATGTCTAGGCGATTTATATCGATTACAATCGGCATTCACTTGATCGGGAAACTACTCCTTGGAAAACTGGTATGCTAACTCCATAGCTTCACCTGCTGCAACGGATACAACCTGATGACTGGCACCCAACTTTTCATGCCAAAACTCAAGTTCAAATTTTCCCGCGGGTAGTCCCGTAATCTCAAACTTACCATCCTCTTTGGTGACACTAAAGAATGGATGGTCTAAAACATGAACCCAGGACTTCATCCAGGGATGGATATCACATTTCACGAAAAAGAACTCTGCCTGGTCATAGATAGACTCAAGAAATTTGCCTGTATTAACCGCTTTGTTAAAGGCTTTATTTGCTTCCGATAATGTATGAACATTATGTGGTACAACATCCGAGTTCTTAAACCGAATTGATTGACCGGTTTGAATTGCCAGGACATGAGGCTTGTAGACACAACCGTATTGGTCGATTTCTGCGATCTCTAAGGGCGGGTTATAGCTAGCATTGTCTGGCAATCCTCTCTTGACACGAACCAGAACGTTTCCTATCGTCCTATTCTCACCTAGGACCAGGGTCTCCGACTTGGGATTCCCTCCATGGATTTCTAAGCACCCTTGTGCAGAAGCCATATCAACATTTCTAACTTTAGGAACTTGCCCTGCCAAAACAACATGCCCTCGAATCACACTATCGCCGCGAGCTTGGGTTGCGGTTAGCTGAAATGAGTCATTCGTGTGTGCGGCTACGTCAGAGGTCGATGAATCACCAGCGTGTGTGACACTACCATGCTCCGATTCTCTGAGTTGGGTGATAATTTCAGCATTCGCCATCTGTACAGCAACAGATTCTTCGCCCAATGTGTCGGCCTCACCTGTCAACGTTAGGAATATCATAACACCAAAAAAGAGAGCCGTTAATCCCAAGAAACCATATATGATTTTCTTTTCATCACTAAGGTGCATAAAAATCAGGGCTACTAAAGAGGCTTTAACCGAAGCAATCAGTAAACCAAGGAAAATAGCAACTCGAAAAGGTACTTCTAAATAGGAAGCAGCAACCGTCACAATAGTCAAGATCCCTAAAGCAACAAAAACCGCTATATAGGCTTTTACATGGACATGCGTATGTTTTTTTTCGTCGATAAAGGCGTAAATCCCTTCATCCGACATCTCAGGATGTTTCGCCTTGAGATACTCAAAGTCTTCTACTCTACTTTTGCTGGCCATGTCTCTCTTTCCAAGTGGTTTCAAGTTTTTGCAAATTGGCAGCACCAATATTTCCGGCCAGTGCTGTTTGATCCGCAGGCTTCAACTTGCCAAAGCTGTTAAAGACGATGCCGAGTATTGATACAACAAACAAGCTAATAATCAGAAAACTCAATCCAATACTGAGGGCGGAATCTTCTCTAAAGAAAAGGCCCCAAATCCCAGTTCCCAGAATGTTGAAAAATGCAATTGGGATTAAGTATTTCCAGCAGAGGTTCATTAACTGATCGACCCGCAGTCGTGGCAATGTCCATCGAATCCACATCATCACAAAGACAAGTAGAAAAGTCTTTCCACCAATGATGAACAAACCTGGAATGAACTGATCTTCATCAATGATGCCTTGCCATCCACCGAGAAATAATGTCGCCGCAATAGCGCAAACGGCAAACATGTTGGCGTACTCGGCAATGAAGAAGACGGCAAACCGCATCCCACTATATTCGGTATGAAAACCAGCCACCAACTCAGATTCCGCTTCTGGGAGATCGAACGGTGTTCTGTTCACTTCGGCGATAGATGATAGGAAGTAGACGAAGAAAGCCAAGAAAGTAAAAGGCGAACGGAAGATCATCCAATCCAAAATCGTGCCTTTAACCTCTACTCCCAACAGAGTAATTATAGGCTCGCCTTGAGCGAAGGCACCATTTTGCGCCGCGACGATACCTGCCATACTCATGGTTTGAGTCATCATAATCACTGTGAGAATGGATAGGCCCATCGGAATCTCGTAACTCACCATCTGTGCTGCCGACCGCATAGCACCAAACAGTGACCATTTACTGTTCGATGACCAACCGGCGATTATAACACCGATGGCAACAACAGAGGAAATAGAGATAATATAAAAAATCCCAATATTTAGGTCGCTAACGAGAATACGCTGGCCGAAAGGTATAGCGGCAAAGACGGCAAACGAACAGGTGAAAATAAGATAAGGTGCGAAGCGGAACAAAAATTTGTCGGCTTGTGGTGGTATTAAATCTTCTTTGAAAATTAGCTTCACGCCGTCAGCCAGCGTCTGCAGAAGCCCCCAAGGCCCTACCCGCATTGGTCCTACCCGGTCCTGAATCCAGGCTGAAACTTTCCTTTCCATTAAAACCAAGACCAACGGCACAAGGGGGACTATAGCCACAAAAACTGCAGCCACAACAGACATAACAAGAACTAATCCAATCCAGTCTGGTAGGAATCCCAGAAACTGACTGGCAAATGCTTGGGCCCAATTACCGCTAGATGCTGAACCTTCGCTTTGTGTAACCGTTCCAACAGAGAGTAAGCTGGCCAAATGGAAGAACTGCGTACTCAATTGATGAACCATAAACTACCGATCCACTTCACCCATAACGATATCGATACTACCGATAATAGCGATAATGTCAGCGATCATCAACCCACGGCTCAATTCTTGTAGTGCGCTCAAGGCACAGAAGCAGGGTGATTTGGCTTTGAGGCGGACCGGCTTTACGCTCCCATCGCTAACGATATAAAACCCTAGTTCTCCCCGTGGGGCTTCACTCCTAGAAAAAACCTCACCGGCCGGAGGCCGAACAGCTTTCATGGCAGCAATAATTGGCCCCTCCGGCAACCCTCCATCTAAAACCTGTCGGATGATTTTAACCGACTCTTTCATTTCGTCCATCCGAACTTTGTAACGATTCCAGCAATCTCCCAACACGGCACCTGTTTCTGGAATTTCCTCTCCGACCGGAATATCAAATTCGAAGCGGTCGTAGATAGAATAAGGTTCATCCTTTCGCAGGTCCCATTTCCTACCAGCCCCTCTCAAGTTTGGCCCGGTGGCCCCATAACTAATGGCCATGGCTTCATCCATGATAGCCACACCAATCGTCCGTTCAAGAAAGATTTTATTGTTGGTCAAAAGAGCATTGTATTCGTCAACTTTGGGCTCGAAATAGTCAATGAACTCTCTAACATCGTCCAGAAATCCAGGGGGGAAATCTCTGGCCACCCCACCGACACGAATATAGTTGTAGGTTAGCCGAGCACCGCACAGTTTCTCAAACAGCAAAAGTATTTTTTCGCGATCTCGAAAGGCATATAGGAAAGGGGTAAATGCGCCAATGTCCATTCCATAAGTTCCGAAAGCGAGCAGATGGCTAGCAATACGGTTCAGTTCACCTGCCAGAATTCGAAGATACTCTGCTCGTTCAGGCACGCCAGCAAACTTTGGATCGGCGGACATCAGTTCTTCAACAGCCAAACAAAACCCCCAATTCTGGTTCATGGCAGCAATGTAGTCCATCCGGTCGGTAAAAGGTACGATTTGTTGGTAAGACAAGTTTTCGGCATGTTTCTCAAAACAACGGTGCAGATAGCCAATATGCGGAATGGCTTCCCGTACGATTTCACCATCAAGCCTGAGTTCCAACCTTAATACACCGTGTGTACTTGGATGCTGTGGCCCCATACTAACGACCATCTCATCGGAGAACGGCTTTAATTCCAGAAATTTTCTTTCTTCCGAGGTTGTACTTTGAGCTAACATAGTGCAATTCCCCTAATATGGAACTTTCATTCCACGATAGATTTCGGGTTCTTTGTAATCCTTCCGCATTGGATAACCTTCCCAGTCATCTGGCAACAAAATACGTCTCAAATCGCTGTGACCGTCAAACATAACGCCGTATAGATCGTATACTTCACGTTCATGCCAATTAGCGACCTTCCAGACATGCTCAACCGTGGGCACATGTGGTTCCACTTTCGGCACAATAACTTTCAGGGTCAGCTTGTGTTGGTGAGTCATCGAGAAGAGATGGTAAACAATTTCCATTGTTTCATCGCTAGCGGATAGATCGACACCGCTCAAACACTGCAGAGAATCAAATGTCAAATCAGGTTCCCGGCAAAGATGCTCTGAAATAGACGCAATTAGAGAGGGGGGGACAACGATGAAAGGTTCTAAAACAACTTCTGTGTCAATGATGATGTCATTATCTTCAAACTCGTTTTGGAGAAGGGCAAATATTTCTTGTGTCGTCACGTTGAGTTGTTAAGCTGTTTTACCTCCGAGTAACTTGCGTAAAAAGGGAACTACAGGTGGACCGTTAAAGGTCTGTTGCGTGATTTTTTCCTGGAGTTTCATCAAGCCTTCCAGCACAGCTTCTGGACGTGGCGGACAACCTGGTACATACACATCAACCGGGATGACACGATCAACGCCTTTCAGCACGTGATAGCCGTATTGCCAGTAGGGGCCGCCACTCGTAGCACAACTTCCCATTGAGATTACATACTTGGGCTCCGGCATTTGCTCGTACAAACGAATAATTCGGGTCGCCATTTTTAGCGTCACCGTGCCAGAAACAATGATTAGATCCGATTGTCGGGGAGATGCACGCGGGACACCGGCTCCAAATCGATCCAGATCATAGTTGGAAGCTGCCGTTGCCATAAACTCGATAGCACAGCAGGCTAAACCAAACGTCATGGGCCACAAAGCTGACGATCGTGCCCAGTTGGCAACGGCATCAATCGATGTCACAATAATATTTTTATTGAAGTCCTCGTCTTTCAAATTAGCAACAGCCTCTTTCATGCTTCCTGATGAACTCCTGGATGCTGGTCAATTGATTCACCACTTTCAGCATCTTCTCGAACTGATTGAATTGAACGAATCCACTCTAGATCACCTTTGGCCCAGACATACGCTAGACCGACCAGAAGAATAACAATAAAGATCAGCATTTCCACAAAAGCCAACATACCGATTTTTCGGTAAACAACTGCCCAAGGAAACAAAAATACTATCTCTACATCAAAAATTAAGAAAATTAGCGCAATGACGTAGAAACGAGTATTGAATTTGATCCGAGTGTCACCGATGGGCTCTTCCCCACATTCGTAGGCCATCGATTTCTCTTTACTAAAGAGGCGGGTTTGGGCAATGCCCGATATAGCGATATTGAGGAGGATAAAGACAAGCCCAGCGACGAGAAAAACGAAGATGTTAGCGAAGTCAAACAGCATTAAGAAGACAACCTCTTTGGGGATGAGGCCTCACTGACAACCGCCTATTATATCTGAAGCCGAAAAGTTTTTGCAACAGAAATATAGTTTGGGTTTCACAACTCTGATCAATCGAACTCGCCACCACACTTTCGACAAAGGATATAAAATTGAATGTCCTCTATCAAGGCATATTGGATCATTAAATCGACAGACTGGTCTGGCAAGTCTGCATCGCATTTTGGGCACCGGTAGAGAGATCTATTATCGTCGTATGGGATCTGGTTAATATCACCGATAAAGTCTTTCCAGTAGTCCAGTTCCCATGGTATCTCGTTTTTAGCCCGGATAGATATTTCATAGGCATGTCGAACCAACTTCTGGCAATCGAGATAGGAAATGTCTTCAAAGGCTCGATCCGTTAACGAATTTAGACCCAAGAAGGCTTGTAATTCGACAAAATGGGTCCACTTATTGACAGTGTTTCCGTTGGCCCAGCATCGGATATAACGAGTTTCTACAGGGCTAAAAGCGAAGGTCTTTCCTTCCCTGCTTTCTGGATACCCTCTGTCATGTGCACTATCAAAAATGACGATTTCTTCCCCTTCAAATTTGCCCTCCAGTGAAACTGCGACCTTGTTATCGTG
>PACG01000201.1 GCA_002699335.1 Candidatus Poribacteria bacterium | reverse complement strand
TGAACTGCTGGGGCAACAGATGTGCCAAGTGCTTCTCGACTATTTCGACCTTAGAGATTCGACCTGAAAGGGTATAGAAAGGCCGTGTTTCCGGCTTTAGATGTAGCCAGACAACTGGTCCAAGACCAAAGCTAAGCTCTGTTTATCTAAGCCGACTTCGCTGTTGAAGAGGTCATCATCCTTGGTTTGAAGAGGTCGTTTTATGTTCCTTTCCTGTCATTTTCTAGAGTCTGGAAGGAATTACCTCAAACACTCATCAGATAATACAGGGGGTTATTGATGAAAGATGCCTAAACATTATCCTGATTCATCGGACCAGAATAGCTCCCCACGTTAAAAGCCCCAATTCCTAGAACGGCGTGTGAAACTCACTAAACCAAGGATGAATATATTTAGATCGGTCAATGTTACCTGGATTAGAAAAGACAACAGCCCATCTGTCCATTAACCCACCCCAGCGCGGCCCAATTAGGCCACCAACGCCAATTAAGATCCCTGCTTTAGGTTACAAATGGCGGCCAATTTCCCTTGCTAGTCGGCCAACTGGTAGCAATCCCGAGTCAATTGATCTCAACATAATCTACAATACTGTGGAACCCTGCCGCCAAGACTTATGACAATTGACAAACGAAAACTTATGCCCTGTCAAGAATGTACTGTCTTGACAAGCCAAACCTGATTGGATAGAATCAATCCGATTTACTGGAGTCATCAAAGATAATGATTATTACGGGTCATCGAGGGGCTGCCAACCTGGTGGCTGAAAATACGCTCTTATCCATGCAGATGGCCATTGATCTAGGCGTGGATCAGATCGAGACAGACGTTCATCTGACTAAAGATCAACAACTGGTGATCATACACGATCAAACGGTGGACCGCACTACTAATGGCACGGGACGGGTCGCTGAATCGACTTTGACCCAGATCAAGCAACTGGACGCCGGTGAAGGGCAGTCTGTACCGACCCTACTAGAGGTCATCGACCTGGTGCGCACCCAATCACCAACCATCATCTTGCAAATCGAGCTGAAAGGCCCCGATACCGCCGAACCGGTGGTGCAGATGGTTGAAGATCAGGCCTTCAACCAACGGGTCATTTTAACCTCCTTTGTTCATGCACGACTGGTCGAAACCCACCGACTAAATCCGAACCTGCGCTTCGGTGCCCTCTGGACGGAGCCACCGGCTGATGCCTGCCTGCAGGCGACCGAGATGGGGGCCGAAGCCATTCATATTAACCATCAACACCTCACGGCTGAACTGGTACAGCAGGCCCATCAAGCCGGACTTAAAATTCGGGCCTGGAACCCCGACACGGTTGAAGAGATGCAGCAAATGATCGACCTGGGGGTTGATGCCATCGGTTCCAATCGACCCGATCTACTAATCCAACTGTGCCGGGGAGCTTAGTAACCCCGAATAGGACAGCCTGTGTCAGCTAAGTACCTAGTTGACATCTCAATAGAGAAAGGAAGAGGAGGTCTACTGTTCCTCCGACAAGCTTACCTCTCTGCGAACGGAGAGGTAGGTTAGGGATGAATCCTCTCGATTTTTGATGGGACATATAGCAGATGGTCGAACCGCTTCAACACTAAACTCACCTGTTCTGAAACCCAGGTTGGGCAGACTGACGCTGCTGTTTCTGCTGATTACGCCCATCAGTTGCTACTTCCTATTCCAAATGGAGTTGGTGCGCTATACCTTCCCAACCTGGGTGGTTCCTCTCTCCAACGTGATCTTCATTCTGGTGTTGGTCTTGATCATCAACACCGTTGCTCGCTACGGTACTCGTTTGGGCTGGTTCCCAATTGGTTGGACCTTTCAGCCACAAGAACTACTGCTGCTCTATGTGATGTTGAGCCTAGCCACCTCCTTGGCCGGATGCGATGTCCTGCAAGCGGTACTCTCGGTCTTAGGTCATAGCACCTGGTTTGCCACCGAAGAAAACGAGTGGCGGGAGTTATTCTGGCATCATCTGCCCACCTGGTTAACCGTCTCGAACCGAACGGTGTTACGAGGCTATTACCAGGGAGAATCGAGCATCTATTTCCCGCTCCATCTGCTAACATGGGTGCCGGTCGTTTTGAGTTGGGTACTCCTGTTTTCGCTATTGGCGGTCATATTCCTCTGTCTAAACACCATTTTACGCCGCCAATGGGCAGATCGTGAACGGCTCACCTTCCCCATCATTCAACTGCCGTTGGAGATGGCCAAACCCGATTCAAGTATTTTCCGTAACAAGCGACTCTGGCTGGGCATTGCCCTCGCTGGCGGAATCAGCCTGCTAAATGGAATCAGTACCCTTTTTCCTTCAGTACCAGGATTGCCAATCACACGTCATTTTTACCGCTTCAGTGAGCCGCCTCTGCGTTTCTACGGTACGGTGATTGTCGCCTTTTATCCCTTCGCCATCGGAATTATGTTTCTGATGCCGTTGGACGTTCTTTTCTCGACCCTGTTGTTTTATTTTATCTACCGTAACCAGATGGCGGCGTCCAATGCCTTCGGACTCCAGGGGAATTTCCCTTACCTGAATGAGCAGACGCTGGGTGCCTTTTTCGGGCTGTGCCTCTTTTTTATCTGGATCGGCCGATCACACCTGAAAAAGGTGCTGAAGATAGCCGTTGGATCTTCTTCGACCAGAAATGACGATGCTAATGAGCCCCTTCCTTATCGGGTAGCCGTTTGGGGCATACTCCTGGCCGGGTTGGCCTTTGCGCTGGCCGTGTGGCAGGCGGGAATGTCGCCCTGGCTGGCCGTGACCTTTACCGGGCTTTTTCTAGTGACGCCGATTATCACTACCCGGATTCGGGCCGAAGCCGGCATTTTTGTCCACGCCTACCACTGGCAAGCGCCTCGTTACCTGTTGATCGATCTAGTGGGCACCCGGCGACTTGGCGCACGAAACCTGACGGCTCTGTCGATCTGTTTTTTCAACCGGGACTATCGACCTCAACAGATGCCGCACCAGATGGAAGCTTTCAAAATCGCCGAAACAGCTACTATTCATCGCTACCAGATGATAGCTGCTATTCTCATTGCCACTGTATTGGGCGGCTTAATCGCCTTCTGGGTGCAACTTCACCTCTATTATCTTTATGGCGCTGCTTCGGGCTACTTTGAAAATTGGTCAACCGGCTACGGGCGTGAGTATTTTCGGCGCTTAACGGGCTGGTTGGTCTATCCCACCAGTACAGACTGGACAACTGTTTTGTTTGTCGGGGTCGGCTTCACTGCCATGATGGTTCTGGTCTACCTGCGGCTGAAGTTTTTCTGGCTGCCTCTGCATCCGCTGGGTTACGTGATGGCCGGCAACCAGGAAATGTCCGACCTCTGGATTCCGTTGTTGATCTGCCTATGTCTAAAATGGGGGATTCTTCGGCATGGCGGGGTTAGAAGCTATCGGCGAACGGTTCCGTTTTTTCTAGGACTGGTGCTAGGCGACTATGTCGTGGGCAGTCTCTGGAGTCTGTCGGGCGTGATCTTCAATACACACACCTACCAATTTTACCCTTAACTAACAAGTGGCAGGAGCAGAAATCTTTACTGGAAATTGAAAGGAAAAATTACCTATGAACCAAGCCAAACCGGTTACGATCGGTGTCATGGGCGGATCAGCAGCCGGAAAAAGCACGCTGGCAAAAAAACTGGCCGACCGGCTCTCCGCCTTTTCACCGATTGTCCTCAACCAGGATCACTATTTTCGGGATTTCTCGGAGTACTCACCGGAGGAACGAGAGAAAGTCATCACCGCTAACCATCCAGATGCGGTGTTGTGGGATCAGTTGATCGATCATCTCCAGCGATTATCAGATAGGCAATCGATTCAGACGCCCGCTGCCGGTACCCGCATGGCACAACGACAGGAGACGGTTGAAATCATAGAACCGTCTGATCTGGTCATTTTAGAGGGACACCTGATTTTTTGGTCTCAGAAAATAAGAGATCTATTGCAGATCAAGCTCTACCTGGAGGTAGATCCACACGAACGGGTTTTGCGACGAATGCTGAGAGATGTATCCGACCGTGGTGGTGATCTAAAGTGGCAAATCGATTGGTATCGACGCGACGTGATTCCCAATTATCCGACTTATACTGAACCCGGCAAAAAATACGCTGACCTTATCGTTCCCTTCGATAGGGAAAATGAGGTGGCAACCGAAATGGTAGTCGCCGGGCTTCTAAATCAACTTACAGCCGGATCTTAGATACAGCGCCATGGGTAGTCGTCAACTGTGGATTCTATGCGCCATTTTGTTTGGTCTGGGCCTGATTTCACAACCGATCCAGTATCTGTTTCCTAAATATATGGAGGATACACTGAGCCAACGACTTTGGATCGCAGGATTGCTCCGTGCCATCCCGATTGGGTTAGGTGGTATTTCCGCACTGCTGGCAGGAGCACTGTGCGATCGATTTGGGAGAAAGCTAACGCTGGTGCTGGGCATTACGGGTGGTTTTCTGGTCGGATTTGTCTTTACCAGTCGAAGCGCAATGGTAATCTTGGTCGTACTGTGTATGCAAGGGATAGCCTCTGGCTTGAAGTCAGCCGGAGGACAATCATACTTGATCGGATCAGTTAAAACTTCGGCCCTTGGCCGCGCTACGGCCGCCTACTTTTTAAGTGGTATTTTCGGCCAAGCAGTGGGAAAGTCTGTAGCCGGCGTCTTGATCAAGCAATACAGCTACGCCGCCTTCGGTTTCGGAACCGTGGGGTCAGGACTGCTACTGGTGCTGGTAACCGTCCTGGTTTTGCCTCGACAACAAACAATGATCCCGGTAACAGAACCCGAGACAGACACAGATCCTGGTTCGGAGATTGAGACAGATAGGCGTCGAGGATTTCTCGCTACCCTATGGCAAAACTACGCACCGATTATTGGGCGGCGAAACGTCACTATTCTGGCCGGCATCCGGTTTTTCAGTACCTTCTCCTGGGGCAGTATCCAGTTTCTGATGCCATTGCTGATGGCCCGCCTAGCCGATATCCAAATTACCGGTTTTTTGGGTGGGAGTAGCGATATTTTTGCCTGTCTCTGTCTGCAGGTGACGGGCATGATCTGCGACCGGATCGGCGTCATAAAACCAGCGATCGGCTCGCATTTTCTGATCTTGGCCAGCTTATTTGGTTTGATGCTTTCAGCTCATTCAGCCACCGGCTTTTTCGTGGCTGGGACACTAGCCTCGGGCGCCGCCTGGTCATTATCGACCACTATGCCCCGTTTCATCAAACGGTTCTCCAGCGATGACGAAACAGGTCGCGGGGTGGGGTTTCTCCATTTGGCCTGGAGTGTTGGCTTTTTATCCGGTTATTTTGTCGCTAGTCTGCTGATTGGATTAGGCCAACAGATACCACTGATCTGCGCCATGGTGTCTGTCAGCGTTTCGGCAGGGCTGATTTTTACGCTTGACAGACACCAACTGGAAGAAACGAATTGAAAGATTGTGACCTTTTGACTAGGGCTGTCTAGGTATCAGGTTGGGTTACTTGCTCAATCGAAAAAGCGAAAGTGGATAATATGACCAACGGCCGCTACTCCGTCTCTCCAGCCGATTTTTTTACCTTCGGTGAAATGGCGTCCCCGATAGTTGATCGGGACCTCCATAAACCGACACTTTCTTTTGGCTAGTTTAGCTGTGATCTCCGGTTCGAAGCCGAACCGATCCGATGTTAGGGTAAAAGATTTTAGAATCTCAGTTCGGAAAACTTTGTAACAGGTTTCCATGTCGGTCAAACTCAAACCATTGACAAAGTTAGAGAGAAAAGTCAAGAACCGGTTGGCTAGGTAACTGGAGAGTAGCGCTGTTTTTCGGCCTGCTGTGAAGCGGGATCCATAGACCACGTCAGCCTCACTATCTAGAATTGGCTGGATCAGCTTCGGATAGTCTTGAGGATCATACTCCAGGTCGGCATCCTGAATAATGGTTAGATCGCCGGTTACAAATTGGAATCCGGTTCGGAGTGCAGCCCCTTTCCCCTGATTGACCGAGTGAGAATGAACCGAGACATTATCCGCTTCTTGTTGTTGAATTTCCCGCAGCAGTTCTCTGGTGCCGTCGGTCGAACAGTCATCGACTAGGATAATCTCTTTATCCAATTCGAGTTCCACCGCTTTGACCTGGGCAAGAATTTCCTCCAGCGTCTCGATCTCGTTGTAGACCGGAATGACAATCGATAACTTTTTCATAGGGCCAATGAAACCGATATAGATACTTGCGCTCAGCACTGATTAAAGGGTTTGAATCCCACTTGTTCGCCAAGCGACCGTGACTTCAATAGCATAGCACATGTTGGTAATTGATTCAACATCCGGTCACGTCTGACGCTTCAAAATCGGCCAACACCCATTGACATTCATCCGTTAGTTTGTTACCATAATTTTAGCTATTCCGATTGGTTTAACCGTTAGAGACCATGGATGATTAACCCTTTGCTGAAAACAGCTTCTTCACCAATATTGAAAAGCAGAATTATGGCTGGCACCTTCCAGGTCTGCAGTATATATTTGCTGGCGGTTTTCTTTTGGATGACTCTTTTGATGACATCCCGTACTTGGGGCTTAACGGCCGAACTGGCTGAAGCTGTTCGGGTAGGCCATAAGTTGCTAGATACAGAGACAGACTTTGCCCCCCACCAAATCGAGAAGTGCTTTACACCGGCCATCATCACTTTGGCCAGAGGCTGGAACCAACTGTCACCAAAAACCCAAAATGAGTTGCGGGCTGTTTTTGCCCGTCCCAATGAACGCGGTCGTTATGGTGCTGCCTTTGGGAATATTGACGTTCCGTACAAGTTTGAGACACCCCATTTTCGCTTACACTATGCTATGACAGGGAAGCATGCGCCAACCGAGGTACTTGACTTTCACCCGCGTAACGGTGTGCCGGATTATGTCGATCTGATGGCCGATGCAGCGGAAAAGTCCTACCGAATCGAAATTATGACCATGGGATTCAAACACCCACGCGAAGATTTCTGGGAAGCCTCTAATGGCGGTGATATTAGGCAAGATATCTATCTGATTAAGTTCGGTTCTTTGGGCTTGACCGTCGGTGAATGGTTTGATGGCCGCATGTCGCCCAAAGCCATGAACCGTCCACCTTACTATCTGATGAATTCCCATATCTACGACGTAGCCGGTTACGGTAAATCGGAAGGTAATGTCTATATTGAAACCACCATGGCGCATGAGTTTTTTCATGGTATTCAAATGGCCTACAACTCCGATGCCAGCACTGGAGCGGTGGTAATGATGCTGGAGTCATCGGCCACCTGGATGGAATCTATTGTCTACGATGGAGGGCGTCGCGTATTTCAGATTGGGTTTAACGGGCGAGGGCTGATAGAGGAACGATTAAAAGAACAGTACATTACAGATTTAAAATACGGAAACCTATCTTGGGCTTTCAGTGGTCTGCCTGCAGGTAACGTGATTGCCCAGCAGTTAGATAACCAGCAAGTGCCACTGGTGGTTATCGATGCTTTCGACGATCGAAACATCTCCCTATCGGCAGAATTGGCTGTTCGTAATGATCAAATTCAGTTTATTCGATACAACAGTGCTGATATCAAGCCGACGAACGAAAAACGGTGGATTATCGAGGACAAGGCCAAACAGCGAAAGTATTACTTGATGCTGTTAAATGGAAGCCGCTTGCGAGCTTGGACCGATTTAGCCGAAGAACTTCGACAACGAAAAGTGATTTTATCGGAAGATACCTGGGTGGAACCTGACGCGGATGCTCCCGATACCTTCTGGAGAGTTCGGGATCAGGTACGACGGCGAAACTATCACATCAAAGAAAATGAGGATGGTCAACTCTATTTTTACGAGGATTTAGATGGTATTGATGATCCGGATCCACTAGGAGAATCCGATGGTTGGAACTACTTTCAACGTCAATTATACGAATGGTTTTCAGTGCCTGATGTGCAGATCGATTCCAAGGCAGGCGTACACGCCTATGGAAATATGATTTGGATCTTTTTTATGACCCAACACTTTGAAACCGATATCATGCGAAAGTATCTAGAAGCCTTTTCTAATGGTTCAAAAGGCGAACTAGGTGAATTTACTGAACTGTTTTCACAATATGGAACTAATTTAGTGGATACTTTCAAAACCTTTACTGTATGGAACTATTTTACCGGACCTCGTGACGATGGGCGCCACTACTTCAATGGGCATCGAATTCCGACCGTTTTTATTCGACCAACGGACGTTCACCACACCTATCCGACCAATGTTTTTATTGATCGATACACAATTCCGAAGCATTTTTCATCTCGCTACATCCAGTTCAATCCACCACTCGGCCAGGTGATCGATAAGTTTGCCATTAAAGTCGATGCCCTTGATCTAGCGCCTGTGGATATGAGTGTAATGACCAAACCGACCTATGACGAAGTATCCCGAGATCTTTCTCGTCATAGCAGTTCCGGCCTTCGCGGTTGGGGGGCTAAAGTTATTATTGAGAAAACCGATGGGTCTTCAGAAGTAGACGAGATCTTCCTTTACCAAAAATCGCAAACTGGACAGATTACCTTTGATGGATTTGGTAGTGATATTCAGCGACTGACCTTAATTATGATTAATGTTCGGCCTGGAACCGAACGGGTCATTATGCCCTACTATAATACAGAAACGAAGAAAGGAATACATCCAGGTGAGTTTCGCTACGTGGCGGGGGAACCGCCGAAAGGCCGCTTGTCTGTTCCCAAAGCACGTCCAATTACCTTAAAAAGGTCAGTGTCTTTTCTTGGAACAGTTAAAGCTGGAACAGCCGAAATACCGGATAATGCAACCGCTGATCCATCTGAGCCAACCATTGATCGACAAGGCGTATTGGTCGAGTGGGAATTGGAGGATATAACCGATATTCAGCAAGTGGCAATTATCCGCAAGCGATTCGATTATCAACTTCGTTTAAAGGAACAGTATAAACCACACGACACACTAACTTTTAAGGACTTGGCTGCGGTTCTACAGGCTGGAGATAAGAATGGCGATGGAATTCCAGATAACGATGTCAATATAGTCGGCGTTGTTCGAGCCACCGATACTCGATTCATCGACGTTAGTCCATTCCAAGATGTAAATGTCAAAAGTACTCAGTTCAACCAGAAAAAGGTTTTTTACGTTTATGCGGTGGTGCCGATGAACGAGGACGGTATTATGGGAACACCAAGTATTCAGATAGATCGTGTTTTTCCAGAATATCAACCGATGAAACATGCTGAAACCTATTTAGTGGGAACCCGCGTCTTACAAAGCTACCCTAACCCTTTCAATCCAGAGGTCTGGGTTCCGTATGAACTAGCGGAGTTAGCTTATGTTACCATCGATATCTTCGATGCCACGGGCCAACCGGTTAGGACAATAGATCTCGGCTTGAAAGAGCGAGGACGGTATCATCAACAGGGGAAAGCGGCCTATTGGGATGGGTATTCGGCCCAAGGCGAACGGGCAGCTAGCGGTGTCTACTTCTATGTTCTTAAGGCCAAAAATTCAAGCGAGGATTTTATCGACACCGGCAAAATGGTGATTCTGAAGTAGGGGGAATCTCTACTGATGGGTTAGCAAAGAAGAACAGAACAAAATACTGTTTTTTTAGGGCACCCGAACACAACGGAAGCCGATCCAGGATAAAGTCTGATCGGGTTGAAGAGCTAAACGGCGGGCGGTTCTTAGGCTGTCCGGATGACGACTTTTCCAAGACCCCCCTTTTACAATTCGTTTTCCCGCGTCCTCTGAACCGGTCCATTCAGCGACATTGGTGGCTAGATCGAAGACACCGAATGGGCTCCTATCGACATCCAAGATGCCGACTTCTGTAGGACCTGTGGTTCGCCAGTCGATCGCAACTGAATCTAACAGCTCACTACCCCACGGAAACAATCGTCTATCCTTTTGATAAGCGGCGGTTTCCCACTGAGCAACTGTCGGTAGCGTTTTTCCCTTCCATTTGGAAAATTGGTTGGCACCGAACCAACTGACACCGACAACCGGATACTGCTCTTTACCGGTTTGAGTTTGAAACACCTTTTCGTCTGTTAGGATCTGTGTATAGGGGGTAGAGAGATTGATCAGTTGGGAAACGTCCAAATTGGTCTGGTTCAAAAACTGAACGAAGGCCTGATTGGTTACTTCGTACTGGTCGATGAAAAAGTCTGGCTCACTGTCTGAAGAGACGAGTACCATGTCCCGATCCACTGAGATGTGTCTTATTCCTTTGTCAGACTCCACCAATTCCTTCGTAGTAGCAGTGTCTGTCTCAACTCGATCAATATCAACATCTTTAGCTCTTGGCGGCACTTGAACACTTACTTGAACCGATAAATCCGCTTGGTTGAACCCATCATTTAGGTGAAGCTGAAATGGAAATACGCCGTAGATGGGTTGTTCCGTCGATTGATCAGCATCTAGCACCCATTTTAACTGTGCTCGCTGAGTGGTCGAATCTGATGGGGAACCAATATTTTCAATGGCCATACCCGGTGGATTCTGACTGATCGAAAATACAAGTTGGTCCGATTCTGGATCTTCAGCAACCAGTGTCTGATTCAGATCTTCTCCAGCGGTAACCGTAAATACCATCGATTCAGAGGTCGGTGATCGACCACCAACCGCAACGAAACGTGGTGGTTGGTTGGGCGCAACTGTGACTGAAAACGAAAGGGGCTGTGACAGGTTATCTTCAGTAATGGCGTAAAACTGAAAATCGGATGATCCAACTTGTGTTTGGGTTGGTTGCCAACTTAGAGTACGCCCATCAGCGATGAAATTAGCATTAGCAGGTATTTTCCTCGGGAGTATGACCGCCTCTCGGGACGGATGGAAGTGGATGTGTAACTCTTGTCCAACTATGATGCCGTACGGTGGTTTGGGGTTGAGTTTAACGGTTAATTCAGGCTGTGTTTTGCGGCTTGTCTGGGTGGACTGGTCCGTCGAGACTGTCACTGGCTTGCGGCGACTCACCTTGGGCTTGGTAGATTTCGTCGCGGCAACCGACTTGGGTGGAGTTGAAACTCGCTTGGGCGTCATCAGATAACTGACGATTTCTCCTTTGTCGGTTGTCACCAAGTACCAATCTGATCTACCAGATTGAGTGGACGGCTGCAGATAAGCAATATTCGTATAGTTCTTTTTGGGCAGTTGCTGAATTCCTTGGCTCGATTGTGTTGAGGTCGTCCACTTTTTGACGCGTCCACTTCGCTGAATTGTCAGTAACGTGTTACGTGCTCCAAAACAAAAGGCGGAAATAGGGTCGATTTTACCGTCAAAAACGGCAACGGCCTGCGCGTCTGACTGTAGACCAGAAGCCTGGGTAGTTGGGTAAACGAAGATCTGGTTGCCAGATTGCAGCGCAACCTGGTCGCCCGTTTGGCTAAATCGGACGGACGTAATTGATTGTACGATCTCGCCTGTTTGCCAGATCGAACGACGAGTGGCAAAATTCCAGAGGGATAGAGAACCACGGCTATAGATTAAAAATTGCTGGTGGACAGGATTAAAACGGATTAGATCAATATAACTGTGGTTTGAGCCAATAGTGTGGATGGGCCGCTTGTCCATCGACTTAGAATCGTAGACCAAAACTGTTCCGTCTACCAAGCCGACATACAAGTTTTCTTCGGAAAACCATAAGTCGGCAATTTCACGTCGGGGTGGACTCAGCGTTAAGGTTGGGCGCGTTGGATTAAACTCCCAATTATTCAAGATATGGATCACATCGCCTTTGGTTACGTAGGCCAGTTTCTGATCATAAACGGCGACACGTTTCACATTAGTAACCGGAATCGAAGGTTCAGGTGTTAGTTTATGCGATTCGCTAGTGAGATCTATGGGCAGTAAGATAACCTGGTTAGATGTAGTGGCGAAGGCAACAATTTTAGAATTAGCCACATTAGACTGAGCAAAGCCAAAATCGAGGATGGGTTCAGAGGTTATCTGCTCCGCCGGACTGCTAGCCACTAAAAGATAAGAGACGAGGAAAAGCAGGCTGATTGTCGGTCTCATTAAAGTTTCTTCAATGAGGTGCAATGTATGAAAGCATGTTCCCTAACTTGATTAGGTAAGGGGCCAGATGAAGTAAGCGGTCTCTCGAGACGAGAGTTTCTTAGTCATAAGGCTCGAGTTTCAGTTGGCCAGATACGGATCTGAGTCTGGGTTTTCCAGCAGTTCTTCCATGAAATCGTCGCTAGTCAGATAACTACTAACACAAGATTTGTTGCAAGATTCACCTTGGGCAAGGACCTGACAAACGGGATGTTCCAACCGCAGAGAACTAGTTAGGCATTTGAGCAGTCGGTCGTCATCAAAGTCTCTACCGATCAGGTAGCTGTAGCCACCGTCTCGCATAGCTCGGTGACCAGAGGCTTTGTCTCGGACCAAAGAGATAATTTTAATATAGTGCTGGTAGCGACTAACGTAACGAACCAACCGTGTACTTCGCCAATCGCGACCTAGTTGATCGTGAATCACCATTCGATAGTTGCCCAGCGAAAGAAATCCGATCCCTTCGCTATTAGACTCAGCACGGTCACACCTGAGACCTTCAGATTCTAAAACCGATCTAATTCTTCTATAGGTGTGATCATGCCGCGTAATCACTAGGATGTCGCCCTTAACATTTGAGATACCGACATCTTCCTGTATATCCAGCGGCATTAAAGCCCGGCGAACGCGACGGTCAAGTTCCCAGTGGGCGTTTCGGACACGTCTTCGAGTAAAGTCGAGTCGATGTTTCAGGGATGGATGTGAATCCGGTCGTCTAGACATAAAACGAAATTGTTACCAAGAAAAGAGGCTAATTATCGACAATTAATAAAGTTGCTCTTGACCTTTCTGCCGAAGGTATGTTAACTTAATAATCATCTTGCCGCAAGGAAATCAGTTATGGCAATGGGATCCGTTGGCCGAACCGGAAAGGGACTTCTTAATTCTTCACAGATGGCTANAGTCAGAAATTTTCGNTCNCGTAGTTTGCCTCGTTCACAAAGAAAATCTGGTTTCATCANCGCTATCCGGCGCCGTCGCTCGCGCGTCAAAGCCTCGAGTATTTCAAGACGGCTGTCTCGGTTTAACCGCTTGGTCTAATCCGTCCCAAAGTTTCAGCCGTTAGTCGTCACCCAGCTTAGAGATGAGAGACACCTTTTCCCCTGGTACCCCCAACCTGTGAGCGATTTCCGTCGAATTCAATCCTTCTTCCGTTTGTAACTGCTTCACCTGTTTTTTTAGTTGCTCAATCTCTAGGCCGTTAATCTCCTCGATTTGCGTGCTGTCGATCTCTTCCACCGGAATTTTCTCTGTCTCTACATCTCCGGCGGGCATTCCGTTTTCAGGTATATCTCGAGCCTCGGTTTGTTCAAGGTGCGACTGAAGTAAATTATCGAAACTTTGGTTACTCTTAATCGCTTTGCGCTCTTCGGATCCGTTCACTGGTTCTGACGGAATTTGCCGTAATGCAACTTGCCGAATAATCCGATGATTTCTTCGCAATCCCAATCCGAGTCGCAGCAAGCCCAGTAGAATAATCAGATCTATTGGAATACGGAGATACTTTTGCCAAATACCAACGATTCGAGGCCAAACGGTTTTTCCTTTTTCCTCGGCTGTGGTCTGAACTGTCGTTTTGGGGATCTCTTGTAAGACGCTAAAAGTAGTGTTAGTCAGGTTAACGTGTGAAGGTTGGTTCGTGTTTTCTACTTTTGAGTCGGTCGGAGGCTGCACACTTGAGTCATCAGCCTCAGATTTCAGTTCAGTAGAGATCTTCCCCTTACCTTGTCTAATGAAGGTAGCACGGTTATTGAATGTTGTTTGTAGGGGCAACCGAGGTATTTTGCTGAAGTCAACCCACAAGGTGTGGCCACCAGGTCTCCCTGCACTGGTAGATGATTGACCGCTCCCTGCACTGGTAGATGATTGAGCGTCGGTTGAAGAATAGTTGATATTAATATCTGGGTGCAGTTCCAATGTAATTTCAACAGTTTGTCTTTCTTGAATGCTGGTATTGTAAGACTTAAGATATGGATTGTCTGGAAGTTTGGTCTTCTTTTGTTTGAGGTTTGGGTGGTAGTTAGCATTCTCAACACTAATAGTAACAGTTTCACTAGCGTTTGACGTCTGATATTTAAAATCGAATTCTTTTGTAAATACAGCGACAAACCGGCCGTTATTCNCAGTAAAATAATANTCGATATNGTCGAGTTGGTTTGCTGAATTCTGTGCCACCACAAAATGTAACGAGAGTTGAAGCAAGAAAAACAATAAGGATAGGTTGACGTACCGCTGAGGGCAAGATTTTCCCTGAACGCTCATTGTTTTCCGTTTAGACTAAATCGACTAGGCAAATGGCTTTGTTCCGCATTTTAAAGATCACCCGATGAAACTCTGTAGTAACCGGGAATAGGTCCCAGCCGACCTCGACCTGTACCCCTTGGAAAACAGTATCTCTAACTTCTATGTGAGGATCAGGAGGCCAGCGGACTTTGGCTAAGTNCAATAACTGGACTAACTTACGTCTCGCTTGATCGAGTTCGTTCTCGTATCGGCTCTTCCTGGCTTTCATTTGCGTCAACTGCTGATAGCGTTGGCGAGACTTGGGCGGTAAGGACATGGGGTTAGCTTGTTCCAGAAAGGTAATATCTTTAGCCAGTCGATCGACCCCTTCTTCCAAGCGATTGAGTAGCATTTGAAGATCCCGGCGTCGACGGCGAATTTTAGGGCGGATGCCAACCGACAGGTTGGTTTCGACATCGGAAGAGGAGCCGACTCTGTGAGCTAGGATTTTTTCTCCAGCACAAGCGATCCCACCGACGATTGNGCCATCCGAAAGCAAAACATTTCGACCCGCAAAAAGCTCAGCTCGCATTGCACTATTCTGAACGATGATGTCGATTCTACTGTGGACGATACTTTTTTCAATAAACAGAGCCTTGGTACTGCCTCCAACTGTTACTTGGCTATCACTAGAAATCCCCTGACCAACAATGAGATGGCGACCCGCCTGGACCTTAGCGGCCCAAACACCTCCTTGAACCCTTAAATCCCCCTCAACCTGAATTTCGGAGTTATTGGGAACATCGCCCCTGACAACTAGATTTCCCTCTATTTTATAAGGGCTGTCCCATCNACTAAGATCCCCTGCGATAACAACTGTTTGTTTGGGTGATTCGTTCACAGGCGATCATCTACAATAAAGTAAGACTAATTCTCGTCTGACGGTTGCATGGCGTTGCGTAGTCGTAAAATCGCACTCGAGTGCAGTTGAGAAATACGACCAAGACTGAGATCCAGGATCATGCTAATTTCCTGCATGGTTGCTTCTTCATTATAGTACAAACTGACGACAAGTTTCTCTTTTTCCGGTAGTTGGTCGATAGCTCCGGCCAAAATCTCTTTGGTTTCTTGAAGTTCCAGTTGTTCCTGCACATCGACAGCATACGGATCAGCTAACCAATCGTTAACCTTTTCTTCATCTTCGTGATCTACGACTAGATCCTCTATCGTCAACATCGAGGTGCATCCGACCTCTGATAGCATCTCCTGTAATTGGGGGACGGCGAGGTCCAACTCTTCGGCAACCTCTAATTCTTCAGCCGGACGGCCAGTTCTTTGTCTTACATTTTCGTAGGCCTTTTCCAATTGGCTGGCTTTCTCCCGAATAGATCTGGGTACCCAGTCGAGGGCACGGATCTCATCCAAAATGGACCCTCGAATCCGATGCCAAGCATAGGTTTTAAAGACAGCCCCTTTACCGGGTTGGAATTTCTCGATGGCATCCAGCAATCCCATCACCCCAACACTGACTAAATCTCCGATATCGTAAGAGGATGAGGCGTAGATCTCCAACCGTCGGGCAATACTATTAACGATTGGCACAAATTCGGTGATGAGCTTTTCTCTAGCTTNCTCGTCGCCACCAAATTTATATGCGCTCCACAGTTGATCCATCTCAGCTAACCTTTAGCCCAATCGGTGAATAAATGGCCTGACGACACGCGTTCTTGTTCAGTTTCCGGCTTGTTCTACTTCTACGCTACGCCTATTCTGGGCGACACCAACGTCACTATTTTTGTAAATAAAAGACAATTCTGGCCTCATAGAGCGTTGAATGATCCATCCGCCAATATAGCCTAGTAGCCCAAAGACAAGAAAAGCAGTAATGGCTCTGACAAAAATAGTATCAAAAGAGTTACCAGCAGTATAGCCTATAGTGATGGTTGAGCAACCTGACCAGATGCTTAGGGCGTACCCTAGTTTCCTTGCAATCCAATTCTTGGGAAGCATATGTTTTCCCCCCTATGTCTAGTTGCCGGCCGTGCGAGTATGTAGTGTGTATTCGTNGATGTCTGGCAGGAAGTAGATGCACCTACGCTGACTTTTAATCGGTATNCATCTACCAGATTCACACAGTCGGCGATTTTAGTCGGTCGTGTATACGAACATTTGGGAAAAAAAGTCCCGAATGTTCTCGTCCNCCTGCTCACGCGGTGTTCGTCGAAGATAGTACAGCAATTTCTTTGCCAACTGTTGAAAGCACCTAGCACCGCGTGTCTCTGGGTACTCTAGAATAAAGGGTTTCTGACTACCAAGGAAAAGCGCGTTTCGGATTTTGGCCTCATATGGCACGTAACCGATGTAGTTAATCCCACGAATACTAAGCTTATANCGTTCACTAACGGTCTGTAGTGTTTCGTAGACTTCTTGTCCCTGTGCCATGCTCCGAACCTTATTTACTACTAGATAGATCACCTGATTCTGTTTTCGACGGGAGATGGTTTTAATCAAAGCGTAGGCATCGGTGTAAGCCATGGGATCGGGTTCGGTGACAGTCAAAATTAGATCCGCAGCAAGAACAAAACTCAAGACATTATCCCCGATACCGGCTGGCGTGTCGATGATAAGATAGTCAAGTAGGTCCTCTAGTCGACGTAGTTCCTGAATTAACTCTTGGCGTGCTTTAGTTGGTAGATCTGCTAAGGCCTGGATTCCAGAACTACCAGGAATAATCGAAACCCCCAGCGGGCCAGAGAGGATAATTTCCTCAATTCTCTTTTCTCCTGTTAGGACGTGCCGGAGATTGTATTTAGGCGTTAACCGAAACAGGACATCAATATTCGCTAGACCCAGATCCGCATCTAGAATCCCAACTCTAAAGCCAGACTGTGCGATCGCGATCGCTAAGTTAGCCGATAGATTCGTTTTTCCAATGCCACCTTTACCGCCTGTTACCACGATTGTTTTCAAACCGGTCGAAGGTTGTTTGGCTTCATCCGATAGTCCGGTACGGTCTTCTGACTGGACTTGCGATTGACGTTCCAGGCGGCTGGTCGCGGAGGTTGTACTCACGTCCGATTGGGATTGTACTCTGGCTCGCATTAGTTGACGAAGTTGTGTTGCTTGATCTTGTTTCAATTCATTGCTCCCAAAGTTAAGCCAGCAGTCTAGGNGTATTTACCACATACACTTGCTATATTCGTTTCCCGGTCTAACTTTTCGCTTTATTCTTGACTTGACCTTTCTTTTTTTTTCGCCGGGCTTGAAAACTACGCAGCAAAAAAGTTGCAATTCGGCTATGACTCGCAACCTCGATGTCGCCGGCGACATCCTGGCCGGTGGTAAAAAAGGAGATTGGTTTCTTGAATCGAATACTACTGTTGAGGATTGGCCCAAAGCAGTTCGCTTCGTCTAGCTTAGTAAATATCAGTCGATCAACCCCTAAAGTACCGAAACGGTTAATCATACTCTGGAGATCGGCATTACGGGTAGTCATGTTAATTAGAAGATGGGTTTCGGTTGGACAAGCAGCATTGAGAAATGATTCGATGAGTCTGATTCGTGGTTGATCCAGCTGACTCCGACCTGGGGTATCCAACAAGATTAGATCAGCTGATTCATGCTTGGCGATTTTATCCTTTAGTTCTTCTACTTCATGTGCTATTTCCATCGGTAACGATAGAATCTCAGCATAGGTGTTGAGTTGCTCGATGGCGCCAATCCGAAAATCATCAGTAGTAATCAGGNCAACTTTTTTATTTTTGAATTTGTATTGGACCGCTAACTTGGCGATGGTGGTGGTTTTGCCAACTCCGGTTGGCCCCACTAGCGCAATCACTGTTGGTGGGGGCCCAAACAGAACCCCGCCCGAAACCTTGACGATTTTCTTGAGTAACATCGTCAGATACTGGTGGATGGATCTACCTTTCTCATCATGAAAGCAGTCTTCCATTGCTTCAGCCAAATCGTAGGCTAAGTTTTGGTCGATATCGTGCTTTAAGAACTTTTGGTAGAGACCTGTTACTTCATCCGGTAGATCTGGTGTGTCGGTTGCTTTGACATTGTTGAGCAAAATGTGCAACACATCACGGATCTCGGTCAACTCGGANCCCAGATAGTTAAATAGATCTGACTGTTGCTCGACCCCGGACCTTGATAGATCAGTTTTATCAGATGGAGTCTCGTCAGCAAATTCTGGTGGATCTCCATACGCTTCGTGTCGCGCCGATTCCTCTGCTAAATCTGGTAAATCCGTCCCTGCCTGGTGAGACACCTGGTTTGAAGGTGTTTCTGTAGCCGTATGTTTACTATAGGCACTCGCCGTCAACAGCGTATTGACTCTACTGATGGCATCTTTGAGCTTATTTGGATCCGGGACATCTGATTGAGGTCTGATTAGCGGAGCCGTAGTTTCAACCTCACTTTCAATAGAGATGATCAGTTCATAGTTGGAATGTTTATCCGGTTTTAGTAAGCTCTTACCGGAAACACGATTCATCTTGATCACACTAAAGTCGTTACCAAACTCTTTTTGTGCTTTCTGCCGCGCCTCTTTGGGGGTTCGTCCGTAAACTTTCTGGATTCTGGTTGACATTTGGAGCGTATTAATTACTGGTAAAACGAAAATTTACCTTGTTTATTGAGAATGTAGGAATTGCGAGTTGCAACATATCCTCTACTCAGTAGATGGCCAACTTCAGTTGGCGGGCTCAGACAACCTGTCTTCAACTTGATCGGGAACCTGCTCTGGTGAATGTACCGGATCGAAGTGGTCGACCTGCGGTAAGCGTGTACTATCCGTTTTAGCTCGTGGAATCATTATTCAAACCTGTTAGCAAAGTAAAGTGACATTCACACTTCACCCGGTGGGGTTAAGTATTTTTTGTACTGATACAGATTACTCGATGCCGGATTGGAGGTATAATTTCTAGTTAGGATTGACCAAGTTCAACCCGGTCAATCTCATTCAACGGCACAGTAGCAGGAACCTCTTCGATTGATAAAACAGGAATCGATGCTGGGAATTGGATGCTGATAAACTGTGACATATAGGCCCGTACTAACGAACTAGAGCAAAGGATTAAGGGAACCGCATGCAAACCGGAAACTTGCGTGATCGTATTAGCGATGGAATCCACTAACTCCAATGCTGTGCTAGGATCAAGNGGCGTGAACTCAAATTCGCCCGATTCGGTTTGCATAATTGCGCTTCGAATCGTCTGGTCGACACTTTCACCTAATCCAATATAATCCAAAATCCCTTCAGGCGACAGGTGTTGCCGACAGATTTGAGAACCAAGACGTTGCCGAACCGCTTCTGTCAACAGTACCACATCCTGAGAGGCGGAGGAATGATCGGCAATGCCTTCTAAAATAAGGACTAGGTCTCGAATCGAAACACCTTCTTTCAACAGCCCTTGCAACACTTTCTGGATTAGTCCCAGGCCAAGTGCTGTATTGGAGGTAACCTCTTCCACCAGTACTTCATTGGTCTCTTTAACTCGGTCCAATAAATTGCGGATATCTTGACGTGTCAGCAGCCGGTCAGCATATCGCTTAATGGTCTCAATCAGGTGCGTGGCCAAAACGCTCGAAGGTTCAATGACCAGGTAGCCCGCTAGTTGAGCCTGCTCTCGCTGCTCTTCGGTGATCCACAGAGCAGGTTGATTATTGGTTGGCTCTTCGGTCGAAATACCGTCGATCTCCTCAATTACGGGGCCGACTTCCATGGCTAGAAAGTCGTTGACCCTTAACTCTCCTTCAGCAACNGGTTCTTCTCGAATCATAATCACGTAACCACCAGCCGGTAGATCCACTTGATCGCGAATCCTAATATGGGGTAAAACAACGCCCAATTCCTGGGCTAAGGTCGAGCGGATNTGTTTAATTCGGTTGAGCATATCGCCGCCTTCAGAGGGTGTAATCAGGGAGATTAGATTATATCCAACATTGAGATGGATGGGTTCGACTTCGAGATCTTCAGCTGCTTGCTCAATTGGTGTTAGCTCTTCTTCATCCGTAGTTTCCTCCTCTGCAGGTGGGAGCACTTCCAATTCTTCTGTTTCAGCTCGGTGGGAAATAAGAGCGGCCCCACCAATTGCAACGGACAAAAGAAAGAAGACTGGCGCCCCTAACGCAATCCCCAACAAAGCCAAAGCTCCAGACGAAATGAAGAGTGGACGAGGTTGTAATAGAAACTGNCTGGCTAAGGCACGGCCAAAATTACTACTTTCTGAACTGCGACTAATCAGAATACCGGCGGCAATAGAGATAATCAGTGACGGTAGTTGGGTGACCAGGCCATCTCCAATCGTTAACAGCGTATACCGTTGTATNGCCCCATTAGGACCGGTTAGTTCCATATTGTGCCGAACAATTCCAACGATTAGCCCAGCCACGATATTAACAACGGTAATAATCAGTCCAGCAATAGCATCTCCTCGCACAAACTTAGTTGCACCGTCCATTGCTCCGTAGAAGTTTGCTTCATTCGAGACAGCAGCCCGGCGTTGGCTAGCTTCGGCTTCGTCCAGGAGACCCGCGTTCAGATCGGTGTCAATTGCCATCTGCTTCATCGGCATGGCATCCAAAGTAAATCGAGCCGCCACTTCCGCGATTCGTCCAGATCCTTTAGTGATTACTACAAACTGAATAATGGTTAAAATAGCAAAAATGACAAAACCGACCACGTAATCCCCCCGAATTACAATTCCGGCAAAGGCTGAAATAATCTTGCCGACGGAGCGCTCGCTAATATGNCCTTTGGTNAGAATCAGTTTGGTAGAGGCNACGTTCAGTGATAATCGATAGAGAGTTAAGACCAGCAATAGGGATGGAAAGACCGAAAAATCGACNGGTTGTAAAGTGTAGAGCACCATCAACAGTACGATCAAAGACAAAGAGATATTGATCGCTAGAAGCAAATCTAGCAGAGGAGGGGGAAGCGGAATCAGGATCACCAACAAGATCCCGACTACGCCGACAACGAGAAATAAGTCTCCGTATCGGGATAAAGCAGGAACTTGAAGTGTACCGGCGTCGTTCATTCTATTCTGAGTACCTGGTTTGATGATCAGCGGCCGAACCTACAGGTACGGTCAATATCAAGCCGATTTTAGACATGTCCTTAACTTGGTAGCAAAACGGCCTTGATCTGAAGGGGAAATAGGTTAAGCTGTCTTTTGGTTGTGAGTACGATAAATGCGAGCCAAAATCTCGGCCACAGGCTGAAAGAGTTCGTAAGGGATACTTTCACCAAGTTCGATTTCATACAAAGCCCAAGCAATGGGTTTATCTTCNACAACTGGGATATTATGCTCAAAAGCGATTTCCTTAATTCGTTCGGCGATTGTCCCCGCCCCCTTGGCGGTAACTATCGGACTTTGTGACTGCTCCAGGTCGTAGACGATTGCTACAGCAATGTGCGTCGGATTGGTAATTACCACGTCTGCTTCAGGAACATCCCGCATCATCCTCTGACGAGCGGCCGCCATTTGGCGCTGTCGAATCAGAGATCTAACCTCTTGTGAGGATTCCGTCTCCTTTTGCTCTTCTTTGACCTCTTGATGCGACATCTTCAATTTCTCGGCATAACTCCACCGTTGGTAAAAGAAGTCTATCACGCTCAAAAGTAGGAGCGAGAGTGCAACCCGAAACCCGACCTTATAGGTTAGTCCACCGAGATAGGTTAGCAGTTCCGGCATCGACTTAGATCCAGCCGTTTGAAAGCCCAAAGCCTCCTGCATAATCGTTAGTACAACGACCACACCGATAATGGTGAATTTCAAAATTGCTTTCAGCGTTTCAACCAAACTGTTGCGAGAGAAAAGCTGTTGCAAACCCGATAGCGGGTTTAGCTTTTCAAACTTGAAAGCCAATGCTTCAAATGAAAAGAGAGCTCCAACTTGGAGAAAGTTGGTCAAAATTCCTGTTACGGCTGTGACGATCAGAATAGGCGAGATGATCAGCATTATCCGCAGTAGCAGATTCATAAACCCCACTTGCAAGGTCTGCGGATCTGGGGAGATATAGTTGAGTTGCGTAAGGGTATAAACGCTGATATCTTTCAACCCACCCAATGAAAATTGGGCAAAAAACCGTAGCGTTAGCAAGCCTAACAACAACGCTATAGCCGAGTTCAACTCTCGACTTTTCGGAACATCTCCACGGTCCCGTGCTTGGTCAATCCGTCGCTGACTCGCTTCCTCAGTTTTTTCTTCTTCAGGCATCGCTGTTAAGAATTAAGAATTCACTATTCCTAAGTGAGATCATCTTCCACTCCTTAACCAGATGGGAAATTAGCTCTAGTTAAAGATAACGATATTTAGTGGATCTTGTTTCAGCAGACGTAATCCTCATATTTTTGGTGCCGGCCCCAAACTCTGGCGGACTACTGGGTACGAGGCTTCTCAGACCAGGCGAAAGATAAGGTTACTTAGAGGCAAAACGCATCCTCAATTTGTTAGAATATAGCGAACTACTCAAACATTTGCTGATCCGGGCTCAAGTCATGCAAATCCTAGAAATTAAAGGTCCCAAATCTCAACTTCCATCGATTCCAGATCGACCAGTGCCACCGTTGATCGATCCGTCACCCAACCACCGGTTTCACCTGGATTCAAAATTAAGGATTCGCCGCAAGGCGTGTTAATCGTTCGAATATCGATCTGATGAGTATGCCCGTAAATGACCAGATCGTAGAGGCCGCTATTAGCAATCGGTTCGGCCAATTCAGGATAGTGCATGGCACAGATCTTCCGTCCTGCGACCCCAACCTCAGCCAAATTGTCATGGATCTCTCCAACGGCTTGAAATCGATTGTTAATACCGATNCGCTCCCCATCGTTATTCCCAAAGACGCCAACTACTCGGCAATTTAACTCTTTCATTGGTGCGATAGCAAAGGGAGCAATAAAATCGCCGGCATGAATGACCAAACTGACCTTCTTCTGATTGAATAGTTGAACTGCTTTCTCGATCATGGGAATGTTGTCGTGGCTATCTGAAAAAACGCCAATGAGCGNTGAAATAGACATCTTAATTTTCTCCTGTTTTTTTTACCTTCGACCTCGATCGGGAGATAATGCCCATCCGTTGCGCATCCTCGACATCCATTGCACAACGAAATCCGATTGAAATGATCGGCCAACTATAGGTTTGCATCTTACCTTCTTCGTTTTTTTCACGAACACTAAGATACCCGGATGGCGGGCAGGCATCACGAGCCGAGGTTCGTTGATCGTCCAGAGGTCGCATCCAAGATCCTCCTCTTACGGCACGATAGGTTCCCTGATAGTTGCTTATCTGGGTTGAATCTTTGATATGATTCAGTAATCGCGGGTCATACCAATTTGAACACCACTCCATTACATTGCCGGCCATATCGTAAACACCATACGGGCTTCTTCCCTCCGGATAGCTACCTACAGCTTGTAAATGCTTGAGGCGTTCGTTATTAGCATAAACTTCGGCTTGCCCGAATACATCCCAAAGGCCGCCGATCGGCTTCTCTAACCTGGTTCGTTGTACCTGTGCAAACCCTTTCCAAGCGGCATATGATTTCAACGGGCGACCGGCTACTCGTTCTGCACTATTGCATTTGCTACCGCTCCATTCATTACCCCAAGGATAAATTCGGCCATCTGTTCCCCGTGCGGCTTTTTCCCATTCCACTTCAGANGGGAGACGCTTGCCCGCCCAACGAGCATAGGCGAAAGCATCTTCCCAACTGACCAAAACCACTGGGTAGTTAGCCGCACCAGGAGGGAAAGTACCGCTTGACCAATTGTAGGGTTTAGCTAGATCGTGGCTATTGTAGGGGGGAGGATACCCGGTTTGGGAGACAAACTCATTGTACTGAGCATTGGTAACTTCGAACTTGTCGATGTAAAAGGATTTTAAGTTAACCTTTGTCCGTGGCATTTCATCGGTATAGTGTTCTAAATTTGGTCGGAAGCCCTCTGGCATGGTTCTGATTCCGGCCTTTGACGATCCCATGTAGAATTCGCCCGCAGGAATGAGGATCATACGGCTACCATCACTAGTTTGGATCTCGTGGGTAATAATCGGTTTCGATCTGGTTAATTGAACTTTTGGGTTTTGTGAAACATAGATCACAATCCCACCGACAGAAGCGATTAAAAGAATCAAAGCGATTCTAAACAGGCGAGTCATCTACATCCTAAATCCGTAGTGGTGGCAATCAGACTATCCTCTGCCATCAATTGTTAACTGGCGACAACGTCCGGCGGGTTAATAAAGTCGTGGTACCGTTGACCCACATTGCCTTGAGTCGCATCGCCAGCATGAATATAGACTCGGAAACGGAAGTCCATTTGCGCTCCGCTTTGGAGCGTATAAGATCCATCTTTGCTTTTATCCTCCTCAAAAGTGCCTCCACCAAAGATATTGGAGCCCATCAAGCCGTAGTTACGAACGTGCCANTAGGTTGGGTACCTAGGGTTGGACAAATGGTCGAACACGGCCACACCGACGGAGGTACCATCGACAACGCCAGAATAGTCGCACCAATGTGCTTTCTTGCCCCAAGTCTCATTTTCGTTGATGCCACCGAAGGCATTCTCTATTTTTCCTGTTTCGTTGGAAGCGTTCATCTGTGGATTAACACGGACGGTGATAATTCCACCCTCTTTGGTATCACCGAAAAACACATCCCCATGCTCAGCCAAAAGGGTTAGATCCAGATCGATTATCGCCCGGTCCTCCGGTAAAGCATAGATACGGAAGTTTTGAAGATCTGACATTAGCGGGTTTCCACTTTTGTCAACCCAACTATTTTGGGTGTAAATCTTGCCCACAACGGATCCTTCTGATCTTTCAGTAAAATTTTTGTGAATTATACGCCCAGCATTTTGACCTTCGCTCCAGAAGTCAGCGTGATTGACTTCACCATAAGCAACGTAAAGAGAACGGTGATGGATATGATCTTTCGATTCCTCGCTAGTGTCACCACGTGTCACCTGACGACCTCCCGGGCCGTGAACCGGGAAAAAGTAAGGCCGATATTGATCAGTGCCGTAGCGAAAAGTTGTAAAATGACGTCCATCAACACTAATCCCAATAGCATTATCTTGTTCAGAGAAGGAAACCCCTGATCCACTGGACTGGGAGGGGCTGCTTGAGATTGTATAAGTACGTTGGGTATGAGCGGATAGGTTATTGAGAATCCAGGTAATATCTGCGGTTTCCTTATTAGTTGTATACTGGCCTGTGCTCCGTTCACCATCTTGATCAATGAGTGTGACAGTGCCATTGTCCAGGCCGGAAAAGGAATCGATGGTGACTGTTACTGGGCAACCGTGACGGTCATGTTCGCCAGCCCTAACCGTAATTTTTGCTTCTGACATAGTAGACTCCAGTGCGGTGCAAATAAATGCCTCATATCATACCACAAATCGCGGAAATATCAAAAAGATTCGGAAATCGATATGTTCGCTTATAAGTCNGAAGCTAGTTGATGCGGGACAAGTCGATTAGATGGGTCAAATAGACCAATATGGGCAATAAGATTACCAGGATTTTGGCTTCGAGTAGGTAAGTTCGATAACGGTGAGTCGTAGGATCGTCAAAACAGGCTAGATCTATGAACTTAAATCGACGTTCAATCGAGGGGTGGGTTGAGAAGATTTCGAGGAACCAACGGAGTGATCGTGGGATAAAGTTCATGTTTGCCAGTCGATATAGAGCTTGCTTAAAAGAGACAGGTCTTCTCGTTACATTAACCGCGTATAAATCTGCTTGGTATTCAAACCGTCGAGACAGAAATCGGAAGATGAAAACAAAGTAGAGCAACAGAAATACAATCGTATATAAAGCGGAAACGATGGGCGATTTATCCCAAGCAACTACAATCGGATGCCCAACAACGGCGTAGAGCAGTGCATAACTGAAAAAGTAGGTTAAAGAAAAGACAAAATAGGTTAAAATATGCTTGTACCGAATATGCCCAAATTCGTGTGCCACGATGGTTTCGATTTCATCAGATGAAAAGTGATCCAGAAGTATATCGGTCAGGAAGATCCTACGTGACCAGGGGACTAGGCCTGCCACAGCAGCGTTAGCGATGTTGAATGGTCGGGTTTGCCAGACCACAATATCCCGATATTTAATCCCNTCTTGTTCAGCCAGCCGGCGCAGGCGTTTTCCCAACTCACTGTCGTCGAGTGGACGTGTCGGCCAGAGAAAATTGAGCAAAAAGGGCGCGTAAATGAAGGCCGCTAATATAATCATCCCCATCAGACCAAACCCGACCCACAGATGACGGTTTAAGACTTGATGAACCACGGTTGGCATCTGTTCTATAACATCGAAAAGCAAATAGTAGACAAACATCGGTAACAACGGAAGTAGTAGCAATTTCGTTTGAAATTTGAATACTTTTCTTCGAGTAGCCCACGAGTTAGTGTCTTCCAGTACCATAGCAGTCGTCTCAGAATGGCGGTCGAACTCAAATGAAACCAAGCGAATCAAAATGGTACCAATGACCAGCGGAAGAATGGAGATCAACATATGTGGGGTGAAAAAGTAAATTCGACCCATCCACTTTGAAACCCAATAGGGATAATAAAGAAAATAGATGTCACAGACATACCCCACTAGCATCAGAATTTCGAACGCGATCATCGACTTTTTTATCAAAAAGGATCGCTGAACACGATCTTGGTGGGAAGCGGGAAGATAACGGACAACCCAACGACAGTAAATATAGGCCAATAGTGCGGGGATTAAGGCGACAGTTACAGTCCCCACAATCGTCAAGCCAGGGTTTAGATCTAAGCTTTTAGGAACCGTATCGGCAGAGAGCAGAAAGACAATCCCGGCAATCAGGATAAAATTGACGTGTCCCATGAGTTAAATAAACTCCGAGAATATTTGGTCAGCGATCATTAACCCTTTTGGTGTCAAATGTAGCCGGTTCTCTGTCCACTGGAGTAGACCTTGGTGTTTGAACTGTTTCACCGCCGCCCCAAATTCGGCGTCGATGGGTTCACCAAAACGCCGCTGGTATGTCTCTTGAGAGATCCCGGCCAGTTTTTGCAACCCCAGCATAAGAGTTTCTGCTTTTCGAGCCCGCCCAACCAATTCCTCCTGACTGGAAATTGGGGCTCCTTGCTGGACCGCTGTAATGTATTCCTTCACTCCTCTTAGGTTGGTATATCGGTGGCCATCAATATAACCGCAGGCACCTGCCCCTAGTCCAAAATAGGCTTGATTGTTCCAGTAGACCAAATTGTGTCGGGCTTCATATTTCGGCTGAGCGAAATTGGAAATTTCGTAATGTTGATAACCGGCGTCTGTTAATCGGGTAATGGCATATTGGTACATTTCCGCTTCCAGATCGTTTTCTGCCAGTTTTAGATCGCCGTTCTCCCACCAGTCGTAGAACTGCGTACCATATGACAAAGTTAAATTGTAGGTGGAAATGTGTTCGGGAGATAACTGAATGATGGTCTCTAGTGTCTGTTGCCATTGTTCTAAGGTTTGGCCGGGCAGAGCAAAGATCAGATCCAGGTTGATGTTCTGAACTCCGGTTTGTCTTGCTAGATCAAGGCTGCGCCGTGCATCGTCAGACTTATGAACCCGACCAATGCTTTCCAGTAACGAGTCCTGCATGGCTTGTACGCCAAAGCTTAACCGGGTGACGCCAGCCGACTGCATAACTCCTAGTTTTTCTTGATCTATCGTCCCTGGATTACATTCAACGGTCAACTCAGTTCGGTTGGAGACTGAAAAGTGATGGTGTAGTAGACTGAATAAATAGGCTAGAGACTCAGCGGACAGGATCGAAGGTGTACCACCACCGATAAATACTGTGTCGAGAGTTGGTTTCTCTGAGAGACCTTGCACATACCACCTCATCTCTTTTCCTAAAGCAGAGAGATAGGTTTTAGAAAGTTCTTTNTGGAAAGTATAAGTGTTAAAGTCGCAATAGTAGCAAAGAGTGGCACAAAAAGGGATATGAATATACAGCGCTTGCGGAATTCCGACTTGGAAGGTAGGCACTTTGCAATGATAGCACTCAGAAATTGGGAGTGTCAAGGCCGACCAAGCAAAGTAATCGCATTTAAGTAAACAACCTGCCTTTTGAGGCGGGGNTGTTTACTACTCTTTTGAGTGGGATTGAGTGTCTGGCTGAAGTGTTCTCCAATCGAATAACACCTACCCGGGAAGAATTAGATGACAGCACTAGTATCCACTTGCGAAAGAATACGGTTAACGGCTAAAGAACGCGCGGCACTCGAATAACGGGCCCGGTCGCATACGACTCAGAAACGCTACGCCTTTCGCGCTGATCTGGTGCTACTTACCGCTGAAGGCTTGGAGAACCAAACTGTCGCCCTGCGACTGAAGACACGCCCGGCCATCGCTGGTAAGTGGCCGGCGTAATTTAGCCAACACNGGCTCACAGGCTTCAGAACCAAGCATGCTCTGGCATGTTGCCAGAATTCGGTGCAGAAACCGAGCCGCAGTTCTCTCATCTTCTGGATACTTCGCCACCGAAAAGGTATAGCCAATGGGACAGTCCACTGTTGGCGAAGGCATTAGATAGTGATGTGCCTGTCCACCAGGTTTGGCGTATTCTCAGGGAGCACAATATCTGCTTGGCAAGACGGCACAGTTGGTGTCTCAACATGGATCCTGAATTCACCTTCATTCAGGTCTTGGAACGTGCTCAAGGCTTTATCTCCGACGGCCCAATGGAAAAGCGATAATCGTATTTAACAATGAATATAAGCGACATGGCACCACGACTTTAATTCGCTGCGCTGGAGGTCACGACTGGTAAAGTGAAGACGAGGAATTTTAAGCGAAGCTGCGCCGGTACCACTGGCGTCAGTCGCCCACAAAGACGACACGAAGACTTCAGTTGCGACCTCCTCTCTACCTGCTACTAGATACTGACTTCCCATTTTCATGGCATTACTTCCTCGATTTTTTATATAATTGTTCTCTATATCAGAGTTGTTATATTAGCGGAGAATGAAAATGAGAGTTGGTGTAATTGGGTTAGCGGGTGTGGGTCGTACCCATATCAATAAATGGTCAGAGATAGCTGAATTGGTTAGCGTTTGCGATCTCGATTCAACAGTGCTGGCACAGGTCACTAAATCCTGCCAGATTAACGGCTATACAAATGTAGAGCATATGTTGGACCAGGAAGGCCTGCAAGCAATCAGTGTCTGCACACCTCCGAAATCCCATCTTTCAATCACGCGGCAGGCCGCAGACCGTGGAATTCATGTCTTGTGCGAAAAGCCGATGGCCAGCACTGTCGGTGATTGCCAAGCGATGATTGATATCTGTTCTCGTCAATCGGTGGTTCTGCAAATCGGTCATAAAAAACGGTTTCTGCCTGCCATCCAGCGGTTGAAAGAGATCTCCGAGGGAGACTTTGGGCCCATCCAGTATATGGTCCATCGATACCCACATCCGGGAACGTCGANNCGCGATTGGTTTTGGGCTGAAGATGACGGCGGNGGGCCAATTCTGGAAAATGCNGTTCANGCTGCTGACATTCTCGGATTCCTGATGGGCGACGTTACACGTGTTTACGCCGAAGGNNGNAATCTCCTGGCTACCGACCACANATCACAAATTGATTGCGCCGTTTATACNCTTCGTTTCGCTAGCGGTGCCATNGGTGTGGTTAANGCCGGNATGGTTTCGACATCNCAATTTAACTTCGAGGACTACTANGNAGCAACCTCTGCTGGNGTNGCTGAGGTAAAAGGCAAATTTGATAGTGCCGANACCATCCGCTACAGCTTTCGCTCACACCCAGATCAGGTTGAGGAGNAGNGNTTTCCAAACTTCGATGCATTTCGAGCGGAGATGGAACATTTTNNCTGANTNTNNCAAAACTGGTGCAGAACCCCTGGCAGATGGACATTCAGGGATGAAAGCGGTTGCTATTTGTCGGGCTGTTAAGCAATCGAGTGCTACAGGGACACCCATCGGACTCTGAAAGTAACATCCTCCAAAAGAGTGTCACACCGCACTCCTCCCCCATGCAGAAGATCGTAGCCTGATATAGACGGGTTAGTACTTGCTAACGTGTCTAGTATATTGTGTGTTTGCACGGTTCACTAACCCCTAATTACCCTCAATAAATCCACCGTTTTACCCCGATATAGCAATCGTGATAGAATCCATCAATGTAATTCCAATTTGTAACAGCTGCAGCACCGTACCAACATATAGCCTCTAATGTGCGCTGGTAAGCACAGGCTTCTTTGCACGACGACTTCAGGGGAACAGTAGGATACTAGAAGTCATTTCATAAGTGCCTCATCGTTACGATGAGACCGGCCACATGAAAAAACGCGCGATACATGGTCTACTGTCGATCCCATCGCCTGGCAATGCGGCTAAAGCCGGTCCGCCAACCGATGGTGCGCTCTATTTCCCATCGTTTTCGCTAGCCTCGTAGGGGACGACAATCTGGTGTTGGGCTCTTCTTTCTATTTTTTCGATGCGCTGCCATCAGTTCAATGTGTTGATCGGCCAGTCGTTCGCGCCAGGACTGGCTGTCACCGGCTTTGTCAGCAATCAAAGGCTGGATCGACGCCATTAGCTCGAGTGAAGACAATGTGGCCTCGACCAAGGTCACTGCCGCCGGTGAGGCCGAACAAAGGTAGTCTCCGAGAGGAATAGCCTGACCGTCTGCCACCACCATCAGCTTCGTACCCTGGCCGACTTTGGTTTTTCCGACTGCAGGCTACCTTTGATAAAGGTTTCTTCCCCGTCGATCAACCTGCGCCACACCCGTAACCAGGTCCCGTCTTCTTCCCAACGA
>PACG01000200.1:23905-47286 GCA_002699335.1 Candidatus Poribacteria bacterium | reverse complement strand
TGTCCATTACCGTTTCTATTTTGAGGTCTCTTTCATAGGTTCCATTACTTTTGAAGTCTATCCACATCTCAGCATCCACTGAACAACACTGAGCCCAATTTGTTTCTATAATCTATGAGGGTACGTAACTCTTCATCTAATTCTTCTTCAAAACCCACTATAGCTAGTTCTTTAAAGTAATCATCAATCGATTTGCCATTAATGCCTTTCGCATACCATTTACCAACGAATTCATCAACGGATTCTTCACCACATCCAACTAATACCAACAACACTAGCAAAATTAAACTAAGTTTCCGCATCAAATTGCCCCTGTTTTTCTTTTTAAAGGCTCACGCCATTATCAGCAATGCCCCATAATATATCATCATCTTAGAGGATCAATCCAAAAATATCTATTGAGAAGAAGCGGTAGAATAAATATGAGATTCTAAGGAAAGAAAGAAGTGAAGAGAAGAAAAAGGGTACCAGCTAGGGATGCTGAGACCCGCCTGATTACCCCCTCACGAGTTATCTTTTGCGCGGGTTTCAATAACCGTTTATTTACTTGAGTCAGCTATTTCAGAGGCACTAGTCTTACCCCTGATTTCAATATCAAGTATGAAATGATCGTTGGGCATTGACCATAAAAATGCCCTAGCACACCCTTTAAGCGCTCGTTTAGCCTCGACTAGTAGCAACCGACGATCAAAAACAAACACTGGATGAAAATTTACACTAGTTAGTCAGGTTGTAGTTCCATGCAGCTACTTTTGGCGTAAGCAATTAGTTTGTTTGCAACCTGTTGCTCATCAATATGATCTGAAATGAAGGCTGTTCTGGCTTCTGCAGGTATATTCGGCAAGGGCTGATAGTTGTATTTAGCCAATAGCTCAGCTCGATCCTTCACCAACTCTAGATAGATCAGCGCTTCATCCTTGTATTCCATCGGAGCTGTATCGTAGAGTTGTTGCGTCCAAGAAATTCTACGCCTCCAGTCAGCTTCAGATGACAGTTCACCTCCAGACTCTTCTGTCGCTTTTTGAATTCCTAGAAAAACTTGACAGAAGGTTAGTGGTTCAGGCTGTTGGATAATGGGGCTGACAGTCGACTGAATTGAATCATCATTGTCATTGGAACTACAGCCCAATATCAAAACAAATGTCAAGCAGAAAAGGCTAGATAAAAATTTCATAATGATTACCTCGTTTTTTCAATGGACTTCATCACTATCAGCAATGCTCATCGAATTATATCCTTATCTAGAAGAATAATCAGATATAAAAACTTCTATAAAGAAAAGAAAATAGAATAAAAATTAGATTTGTGAGAAAGAGGCTAATGAAGAAAAGAAGAAAAGGGGTACCAACTGGTGCTGATACCCGCCTGATTACCTCGTACGGGATTAATGCCTGTAAACATATCCCATTCAAGCAAAGATTACGCACTATCTAGCAATAAATCTTGTTAGTTGTTCAGGATCAAGTTGAAGATCTGATATAAACTCAAAAGATCTCGTCTTGAATCTCTAGTTAATAGTTAGATTCTCTGCCCGTTGGAACTACCATATGCTTCCTGATGACATAATACGTATCTTCCGCTTGTGCACCCATGTAACCTAGATATTTGACCTTATCCTCATAAACTTCTATTGAATCCTTCTCCGACTTGATGATGGCATGGTGTTGATCATAGACAATAATTCTTATTCCATTTTCCACTGTAATTGAATTAGGCATTTCTCCATAGACCCATCTCAATTGGTTTTCAGGATCATCAACAATCCGAGTTTCCCTACCGTAACGAAACTCGAATCTGGTGCTGATATAATCCTTACTAGACGGGAGATTGCTAAGATCTTGACCACATCCAATTAAAAACAGTAAATTGACGATGGTTAAAATACGAATGGTAAGGTTCATTTTGCGACTTGAAAAAGCATATGAACTCGCTTTTGAGATTGGCCATATCAATGTTGGTTATTGCATCTGCTGAATCTAACATGGATATGTCAGTAATAAAAAATAATCCTGTGAAAACATGAACCACAGCATCCATTTAATACCACAGGGAGGATGTTTAAGTATGATGGGATTTAAAAGAGGAGTGTTTTCATGACTACCTAATAATAAATACTATAAGGTGGACGTGAAATCACTAAAGTAGGATTGATGACTTAAATCACCAATCCTAAGATGTAAAAGGTTGGNTGGTTTTTAGGATCTTGAAGACCAACTACTTTAGAATCACCATCTTTCGTGTTTCTGTATAATCTCCTGCTTGAATCTGATAGAAGTAAGTTCCCGAAGATACAAACTCTCCATCTTCAGTCCTAACCATTCCAATAGATTGCCTTGTTAGATTCCACATAATTCCCTGCGGGTATATGGCCTAACTCTATCATTCTAATTTGCTTACCAGTTATATTGTTTGTTCCGATTGGGTACGAATCATTCATCAAGGCCTCAAAGCCCATACTCACTTCGACAAGTGTCGCAGGCTTGCGCTAAACGAACAGTTGTACCAATTTGGATTTCGCTGTCGTAGAGGTAATCCACCTCAGTAGAGGAGTCACCACACCAATCACATTTACCTTGAAAGTAGTTACTTCGTTTACCAAGGAGATCATGCTTCTTGTCTTCAATATTTTGCTTTTGGGATTGGGCATTTCTAACAATAGACTTTGCATTCTGCCTCAACTTTGGATTCACTTCAGTTTTCGAGATTTCCACCATTAGAGGATATCGCTTGGGGTCATTTGGCCGACCACCATGATTTTCTTCTAATGTATGCCAAGCGGCTTGGCGGACTTTCAAATCAATGTCCTGAAGTCCGCGGTAGAGGGCATCCCAAGCGGCATCAACTCGTTTACGGACGTGGCAGGGACACAGGTTTTTCATGGCTTCTAGACGCTCTTTGGGATCTTCGGAATTGGCCATTGCCAAATAAGAAGTTAATTCATTACCTCGTAGGCGACGCTCACCTCTTCCAAACTGTCGTCGCTGAAGTCCATTTTTAATAGGTTTTCGTGNCATATCTTCTTCCTGAAATTCTCAACTTAGGTTGGAGCCAAACTGATGATTAATGTATTCCTTTTGCTTGGGGTAGAGCGGTTCCCTTGGTGGGTCATCTACNAATTAATGCATTCGGACCACTTTTATCTTATCAGAAATTCGCNTTCTTGTAAAGTTGGATTGGCTACAGTCTTTGAGGATTACTTACCTTTCCATATTGATAAAGCAGATGCAGGACACAACGCAACTTGGCAACAATCCCACAGAATTTCATTTAACCTAGAAAAACAAATAAATATATTTTGTTTTTGAGTATGTTTACGCCCAAGAGTTAGGTCAGNTACTGGAGTAACTAAAACAATCCCATTCTGACATTAATTTATTGTTATTTTGGATCATGGTGTGAGTCAGTTGCCAAATAACGTTAGAAAGCAAATGCAAACTAACGGAATTAGGCAATTATCAGAAGTCTCCCTCACACACATTACCATCTGCCTGGAGTCCGATTCATAGGTCTTTTAATTCAATCAATAAAGTAATTAAGCCAGACGTTTTACCAAAAGAGGGTTAAACCACTAGAGGAACAAAACAACCTGCTTTATTAGCTTATTTGATTATAATGACAGCCTTAAATCCAAATTTAACCAAGTTTCTGTCAGTTAATTGTCTGGTCACGTTAGTCATGCAAATGCGGATCTAACATCATCTGGCAACAATCCCATTTCCTGTTATTCCCCTTCTCCTGCCCCCTACCATTATAACCAGACCCAACTTCTTCATACAGAGCATTTTAGACANCTTCCTGGGCAAATAAACAGCATATCAGATCGTTTGTGGAAAATATTATTTATTGTAAAATAATTGGNATTTTCCCTGAATTTATAGCGGTTTTTTATCGATAACTTATTATTATTACAAAGAATTTAATCCTAATTTTGTGCTGTAAACAAACAAGGTGAAAATAACGGATTTTAAGCACGGTTATTGGAGGTTTATTTATAGAAAATATATTTCGTAAACTTTTTGATTTCATTTTGAAACTATCAACATAATCTGCTTGGGACTTTAGATGATTGCCCAAGTCACTCCACAAGGACATCGCAAAATGGACACTAATGACATTCGACGATCTCTCCGTCTGCNCGATTATGACTCCCATGAAATCCGAGTCATCCATCCCAATCGTACTTCTATTCCTTCTCAACTTATTCACTCATTTGCTGAATTGTTAGCTCTCTGTCAGAAGCATGATGGTCTGTCNAATATCTATGTTGGTGTTAATGAACGCAACCAGTCAACGCTACCAAACAAGATATTCANGCTGTCAACTTTGTAATCATTGATCTTGATTCTGTTCGACCTGATAACAACCAACCTGCTAATCAACATGAACTCGAGGCAACTGTTTATGCCTCTGAAGTTATTGCTGATTTCTTTGTCATCCAAGGATTTCAACCACCAATCAGAGCAATCTCAGGTAATGGTTGTCACTTGTGGGCCAAGATTCCCCGATTAGAACTGGCAATTCCTGAAGTAACCAAAATCCTGGGAATCAGCATTCAAGATATTTTATCAAACGATCAGATCTATCTTGAATGATGAACTGAAACCGCAAACTAAAATCGATGACATTCAGGATGTGACACGAATTATCAAGTTGATTAGCACAACTTCGGTTAAAAACAATCCAACTGATGATCGACCTAACCGTGTTTCTTCTTGGCTAGATGATCCTGAATCAATAGTCGAAGATTCTAAGCTGTTTGATTATTTGCAATCCTTAGCGGCTGATTTTTCATTACTCCAGCCCAAGAGCATATTTGTTTCTGCTCCTGTGATAGATGGTGACCTGTCTGATCTGGATGATCTGGATCTCACTCAATTAACAACCTTGAAAGGTGCTATGAACTCCTATCATGTCAAGAATGTTCGTCAGCTNCTGAAGAATGATAATCGATCTATCTCTGATTACGCCTTCTTGAAAGAACTGGCCCATGATTCAGCACTGCAAAGTTCGGTGGAATTTATTTCTAAAGCAAGGAGAATCAATTTTCCCAACTTCGATTCTAGTGTTCTTAAACTACTTGGTTATATTTGCGTTTTAATATACATTTATGTGCTTTACTCGACCAGCTCACTGCGAAAGAGCTCTAGCTTTTCAAAGAAGAGATAGCGTTGCGCTGGCAAAAGACCATCGTTGGTTGGTTCGATACGGAATACCTGAACCCTCATCATGTAGTAAATAAGATGGTAAATATAGGGGCGAGATGTCCCTGACTTGATTGGGGAACAACACTAGTATCTCGATGGCCCTATCAATTTCAGGGGGTGAAAATTAGGTGCTAAAGTGAGGCAAGAATGAAGCAGCGGTAGATATGCGGAGACGGATTCCCTGTTCGAAAGGGAGAATTGGTACTTGATCAATCGGTTGGGTCTGCGCCTCCTCCCTACAATTATCAACTATAGTCAATATCATTGCCAGTATCGGCTGACTAGCTGGAAAATATGAATTCAAATATTGACCTGTCAAGGGATTAGGTTTATAATGGGAGCATCGATGATTGACTGCGGATAAATCTCAAACCAACAATAAGATACTCATTTTTCTAATAGTGGGAAACAACTCAAAAATCCAACTATAGATTGAGTGAAAGTTTCAATACGTTAATTATGCAGATTCGAATTGCAACTGCCCCCGTATCTTGGGGCGTCCTGATGAAAGATACGCCAAACGTTCTACCGTATAATACTGTACTGAATCAGATCAAGGAAGCCGGTTATAACGGTACTGAACTTGGGCCGTACGGCTATCTGCCCTTCGATATCCCCAGGCTAAGAGAAGAACTGGGGAGTCGTGACCTGTCTCTAATTTCGGCTTTTACCATCTTTAACTTCTTAGAAGCTAAAAACGATGAAGTCGTCTACCGGGAAGCATTGGAAACGGTTCAGGTACTCTCAGCCATGAAGTGCGATTACCTGGTTCTGTCGGATGCACTTTTTGTGGTGCCGAATCGGGCCAAGCGCGCCGGACGGATTCGCCAAGAGGATAGTCTGGATAACGCGACCTGGGATCGGGTGGCAAAGAATGTGGATGACTTCGCTAAGCTGGCATGGGAGGAATACGGATTAAAAACCTGTGTCCATCCACATGTCGGGGGTTATCTAGAAACCGATTTCGAAATTGACGCCTTGCTAGCGCGGACCAANCCTGAAAACGTTGGTCTTTGCTTCGATATGGCTCACATTATCTATGGTGGTGGTGATCCGCTATCTGTACTGGATACGTGGCGGAACCGGGTTTGGTATATGCATATCAAAGAGTGCGACAGTCGGGTCCGGAATCAGGTACTGGATCGGGAAGGGGACTACTTCGACGGCGTTAAGTCGGGCGTTTTCCCGGAACTTGGTGCCGGCACCGTCGATTGGCAAGGAATCAACGGTATTCTCAGCCAGATTGGTTACGACGGTTGGGGGACGGTCGAACAGGATATTTTGCCGGATAGCGGTTTGAATCCGCTAGAAAGCGCAAAGCACAACCGCCGGTTTTTACGCGATCAGCTAGATTGGTAAAGGAAATCTGTCAGACGCTCTATTCCCTGCTGAAACCGTTACTGTTGTCTCAATGTTGCCGCAAACTGGCTTCAATCAATGTAGGGTTATTAACCATTCCAGAGAACCCCAATCTTGGGCGGCAAGTTTTCCCCTCGCCTACCATTTGTAGATCTGTTTCGCCCGATGGTGACGTAGAAGTCTGTTTTGAATAGTTCGAAAGCGAAAAAATGTAGGTGAATAAAATGCAAAGTTATAATAGNATTTCCATCCTTGCCCTCATCAGTATAGCGATGGCGGGAGGTGTGTCTTGCATCCACTCAGGAGAAACCAGCGGTAAAGGTGAAGATTGAGGGTCAGCAGATCGGTAAAAGAGCTAGCCGTGGAGTATCGATCATCTGCCTTCTCGTCATTAGTTACACTATCGCGCTGGGAGGGACCAGTCGAGCCGACGGCAATCAGGGCCGATCCCGACGCTGTGANGGACGTACTTGAAGGTAAACGGACNACCGCCAACGCTGCCTGGTGGGGCTTTGATGAATACAACGCTAAGATACTGCCAGGCGGCTATTCAGTCAGNAGCCAAGAAGCTAGTTGTTCCCAACATGGACAAAGCGTGGATAGTAAAGCCGCTGTTCCTGGAATCGGACTAGGAGATCGTTTTCGAGAGCGAGGTCGTCATCGCCGCTTGTGAAAGCGAGTTCCAAGATGGGAGCGACTCGTTGTTTACAGCTAGGAACAAACATAACATCACGCTACGTGGTTACGGGGCCAAGTTTGTAATGCGAAAGGAAGACTATCNCCAGCCCCCTTATACGAAAACGGAGTGGCGACACTGTCTATCGTTGCGGGGTTACCAGGGGATCAAGGTCTACGGCTGGCTAACAGTAGCGGCGACAGAATCTACGTNGCGGCGCGGTGCAGGCGAAGACGGTTCGCCTCACTNTCAGAACATTCACATTAAGGATGTGGCCTGCGACGCCAACTACCGTCAGGGCATCAGTGTCATCACCGCCTATAACCTGCTGNTCGAGAATTGCACTCTTCGCCAGACGGAAGGTACTGCTCNGCAGGCTGGCATCGACTTCGAGCTCAACCGAACAGATGAACAGTTGGTCAATTGTGTACTCCGCAATTGCCTTAATCGAACGCAACGACGGCTACGGTATCCTGATATATATGTGCCCAACCTGAAAGAGATCTCCGAACCNATTTCGATCATTGTCGAGAACTGTCATGTACACCAAAATGATAGCGGCGCATCGACAAAAATGCCCAAACTGGCGGTTCATATCTCTGACAAAGAAATTGAAGCCTGAAAAGTCTTATCTCGCTACTACTGTTTTTGCTTTCTGGTCAGCGGAATAAAACTGACCTAAATCACCTGCTTGGTCTTGACAGAACCTTCCTCTGTTTTTTGCCTTAGCGTCAGGTTCTGCGTCTGAAATTGCCGACCGGAATACACATAACGCCTCCGGGCTTCAGTTGCTGCACCAGTGGTGGTGGAATGTGGTCAGGGGCAGCAGTGACGATGATCGCATCATAGGGCGCATGTTTCTCCCACCCATAGTAGCCGTCCCCAGATTTGACCGCAATGTTCTCATAGCCAAGGTACTTCATACGCTTCTTGGCACTTTGGCTGAGTTCTTTGATAATCTCAATAGTGTAGACATGATCGACGAGTTCGGCCAAGACGGTGGCTTGATACCCTNAGCCGGTGCCGACCTCAAGCACCTTGTGCTCTTTTTTTAGTTCGAGCGATTCGGTCATGTAAGCGACAATATACGACTGCGAGATCGTCTGGTCATATCCGATCGGCAAGGGGGAGTCGAAGTGAGCCCGAGATTTCAGGTGGGTTGGCACAAATTCGTGGCGCGGTGTACTACGCATAGCCTCCAGAACCTGCTTATCTTTGACGCCGATACGGCCATCTTAACGCTCCGCGCATCAATCTGCGTGGCAACCATCTCCTGCCGTTTGGCTTCGTAATAGACATCGCTGCGATCCCCTAAGCTCAGTTGTGGTATAGCGATCAATAAGAGAAATCCAACCAACAAGATAGTGGAAATGCGTACTCTCGGTTTCATGCGCGGCCTCCTAATGATAAAAAGTGAGATTGTTCAATCAGCTAATAATCAAAAACACCAACTTGAGCTACACTACCTATAAGGTGTTATTAGATTTCTGCAAAAGTAGTTGTAGATCTTGTAAGAACGAAGTTATTCTTGCTTGGTGATGTAGAACCAGCCGCGTTGCTACCACGCAGTGTCCCGTGTCTCTACGGATGGGTAAATGCCAAAAAAGAAACAGCGAAGACTTATGCCAGANGTTTATTATACCATCAGTTGGCTGGCACTGCCGCCATTCTCCTAATGGGGAGNTGTGGTCCATCCACCAACGAGATAGATCCCGATTACCAGAACGATAACTGCGTTAAAACCGAACGCAATCACCAGGTAGGTGGCAAGGATCGATAGCANCTGGCTCGGTTGCCAGACCAGCATGAAAGGGTTAAAGAACACAGATTGGCTCAACCTAAAACAGCAGGGAACGTTAATCGCATAGATGACTCCAGCGATCGTATAGGCGATATGAAAGCGCAGCATCAACCAACGCAGTGTGATTGAAATCATGGTGCCGCTGGCACCGAATCCAAGTAGCGCAAAGCTGATAATCACGTATGCGAAATGGTGCCATTGGGCAATCGAAAAGAGGCGCATTAGAGTGGTCTCGTAAGCGATAATTGAGCCGGATAGCAGAGAGATTGAAAAAAATAGGGGGCATTTAGGTTCAGATCAAGGCTAAAAACCTGGCTAATAGCCGAAATTTGGTTTTAGGACATTCGATGTGCTTGTTTTTTCATTGCAGTGACTCGTGTAAGCCTTTGTNCCTTCGTCCTAAACCAAACAACGTGTTCCCCTTTCCCCAGATCAAGGCTGTTTCGCTGCTAAGTTGAGGATAGGGCAGGCCGNGACTAACACTCGAAGGGGAACTAACAAGCAGGGATTTTCAATCATTGATGCACTCGTCCCCCAGCCTCCTCAATGCTTTCAAAGGGCCGATTGGGATAGGTAGAGTCGATTGACTAAAGCGCGGTCGTATTCTGGCCAGTTGCGGATACGGTATAATTCTTTCTGGCCCGAGTCAGTGTTTTTCCTGCTTTTAGCATCAACCAAGATTACTCGCTCTTCGCTCCTTTTGTCTAGCTGTTATCCACCAAAGCCAGAGGAATGGTGAATAGTGAATTCTCAATTCTTTGCTGTCTGAACTATGATTTCCATAATTGTNAGATTGGAATTCGTTACCACAGAAAGGGTGATGATGGTGTGGGGGGCGTCAATTTTCTCTCCGATCAGGTAACCTAAAACATAGCATTTCGGATTTGCAGGTTGATGGGTATCTTTCGATTCTATTCTCTATCTGTCAATCGGCGTCGATAAACCTCAAGGAGAAAAGATCTGCATCTTTGAGCTGAAATTTCAGGCGAATCGGTTGATCGCTCAGCTTACTGATTTCTGTCCCGGATGCCCAACTGACAATGTGGCCCAAGCGATCTCCGATGATCTCGGGACAGTCCGTTTGAATTTCAACACGGATCCCACCCGCCGCCGAGGTGGTATAATTGATCGATAACTTCGGCCCTTCAAACGTAAGAGGTTTGGTCACCAGTTCGCCGCCTTGTTACGAGCTATATACCGGAATAAAACCGTCGAGCCGCACTGTGTCCCGTCGCAGGTGAATGGTAGGATATCCGGCGTGATATTTGACGTAAATCGATAGCTCCCGTTCTCCGGTCTGGACAATGCNGCGGGCAGCATAGTTGGCACGAGAGGTCCAGTTTTCCAGATCGAATCCTGGCCGGATAAAGACCTCCAGAAAGGTACGCCTGAAATCGGTTCCACCCCGCGTCGAAACCAGCAGGATATCGGTGCAGCCGTCGACGTAATTCCACCGAGTTGGCGTGCCGATTCGACGGGCCTCTTCNTCGGTTACTACACGGTGCCTCGGCCGATACCGCGTCGGTCGNCCCAGATAGATATGGNGGGCACGAGCATAGGGATCAATCTGGTTCGTGTAGAGGTNCTGAAGCAGCTTGCCATCCAGGTCCAGGTTAACTGACCGGATCGGTCCAGTGGATGAAGTCTTCTGATGTCGTGCAGGCGATCCAACGTACGCCTTGGTGAAGAATGCGAAAGTAGAAAACATGCTGTTTCCCACTGACAGACCAAAAGACGTTGTTTTGAGAATCGAATGCTCCTTGGGTGATCACGGGCTCGTCTCGAATTTGCTTCCAGTGCAAACCGTCAGACGAAGCGAAGGCGAGTAAACCCGGTTTTCCAGCTCCACCCAGTGCCTTGTATCGCTGGTCAGGTAAGTAGTTGGGATTGGCATCAATAACCAGTGCCAGATTATGGCAGCTGCGATTCCGAGCTAAAACGACGTTATTCTCTTTGCTTCCATGTATTTCGTAGATGCCGAGTTTTGGACGGGCCCAGTGAATACCGTCTTCACTTTCCGACACGTGGGTTACCTCTGTATCCAGATCGTGTTTAGCTTCCGCCAGGACACGATAGTAGAACCGAAACCGGTCGTTGTCTTTAAGGATAGTTTCATAGCCGCTATACAGACCCTCCGAGGACTGATTGAATCGCAAAACTACCTCGCGCGGTTGTGGTGGGTGCAGTTTCAACCGCACGTCGTTCATCTGGTCGATCAGGTAATGGTCCACAAACAGTTAGCGTCGCGAACCGATGTCGACGCAAGCCGTCGCCTGCAGGGCTGTCAGCACAGCACGGGGGCCGTAAAAGTAAGAATCGTGTATTGCATCATTATTATTCCAAATTGTCGCTCTATTCCAAATTGCCATTTATTGGTCGACTTGTCAATCGGTTGCCGTGTAGTCACCAACACTGTGATTGGCTTTCCACTTAAATGCATTACCCACAGCTTTAATTGAGCATACTTGAGGATCTGAAGCCTCGATGATATAATAGATTTGGGCTTTCAACTTCTACTAAGATCATACGAAGTCCNCGCTTTTGGCTAATTCAATTGAGGTAGAACATTTTAATCTATGAATCAAGAGCATCAAGCTGAACTCAAAGCTTTTACTCCACAACACGATTTTTTTGTTGGAATCGATTCCGATGGATGTGCTTTCAACTCGATGGAAGTTAAGCACAACGATGGTTTCAGCGTTAGCCTAATCAAACATTTTGGCTTGGCAGGAATCTCCCGTCAAGTACACCAGGTTTGGGATTTTGTTAATCTCTACTCTAAAAACCGCGGTGTCAACCGGTTCAAGGCCATTTTGCTGGCCTGCGATTTGTTGAAAAAGATGCCCAAAGCGCAAGCTTCGGGTGTTTCAGTACCCGATTTGCCCTATCTGTGCGGATGGACTGAAAACGAAACTTCGCTTGGCAACCCAACATTAGCCATAGAGATTGAATCATCAACGGGAGCCAAACGTCAAGAACTAGAGCAGGTCATGGCTTGGAGTTTGGGTGTTAACGACATGATAGCGCAGGTGGTTCACAATCTGCCGCCATTCCCTGGCGTGCGGGAGAGCCTGCAAAAATTACAAGGTCAGGCCGATGTAATTGTGGTTTCCGCCACACCTTACCAAGCCTTGAAAAGAGAGTGGGACGAACACGAGATTACACCGTATGTGNCACTGATTGCAGGTCAGGAGATGGGACNTAAAGCTGAACACCTGACCATTGCTGCTGCTGGCAAATATCCATCAGATCGGATCTTGATGATAGGTGATTCGCCGGGAGACTTGAAAGCCGCCCAGGAGGTCGATGCTCTGTTCTTTCCCATCAATCCAGGTGAAGAAGAGGCATCTTGGCAGTCATTTCTAAATGAAGGAATCGATAAGTTTTTCAAAGGTGAATTTGCCAGTGAGTATCAACAACAACTGATTGACCAATACGACGAGGTTCTGCCTGAAAATCCACCTTGGAGTCAATGATGTAGATCGTCGTTTTCAATCCTTACGAGCCGACTTACAATCCGCTTGTTTCTGCTTGCAGCAACTGATTATCGCAACGGCTGCCAACCACGACGTTCACTTTCCAGAGTCCAACCAGACCTTTGAAGAATTGGGGCCAACAACCGATGTTTTTCTAGATTATACGTCGATGCACGATCAGCCACCTAACTAGAGTCAAGTGGCTGCAATCTATCAAGCGCGGAGATCATGCCAGAAGTAACAGTNGAACTCGCTAAGCGGCAGCAAGAAACAGGCAAAAGTATTGCCTTTACGAACGCACGAGGGGTTTATGCTCCACAAGCCGCAGAACACGCCTTCGCCCTGCTACTGGGGCTAACACGTGGGATTCATCGGCAAAACCGAAATCTACTAACCGATCGCCGGGCTAAACTACCGGTGATTGAAATCGGTGGATTGATACTGGGAATAATCGGTATGGGTGGATTCGGCCTCGAGATGGCACAACGCGCTAAAGGCTTTAACATGAAGGTGGTTGCCATCAATCCCTACCGAACTGATAAACCAGAGAACGTCGATCAACTCTGTTGCCAACTGACGAATGACCGTCTCTAATGCAGCAGTCCGACGTGGTGATGCTGGCTTGCCCTTACACCAGAGAAACACACCATATAGCCAATAGTGAGATGTTAGCATTGATGAAACCGACCGCTTATCTAATCAATGNCACTCGTGGAAAAAATGTTGATCAACAAGCCTTGATCGAGGTTTTGANGGAGCAGNGAATTGCAGGAGCGGGCTTGGGTGTTTTTGATACAGAGCTGCTGCCAATAGATAACCCACTTTGGGATATGAAAAATGTGATCATCACCCCGCACAACGCCGGATTATCCCAGCATCGGCCTCGGTTAACAGTGGAACTGTTCTGCCAAAATTTTAAGCGCTTTTTAACAGGGGAACCCTTACGAAATGCAGTCGACCTCAACCGCGGATTCTAAGCTCGTCGCATCCTGCTACTCAGGCTAGATAGGGTAAGAATTGAGTAGAGCTTAATTGAGGTATCCTCGCAACTGGGTCGCCTCTGCAACCTTTTCGATGCCAACCATGAATGCTGCTGTTCTCATGGAGGTCTTATTTTCTTCGGCGAGTTGGCGGACTTGTTGGTAGGTCTTAACCAGAATTCTCTTTAACTCGGCATTGACTTGGCTGAGTTCCCAGGTAAACTTCTGGATATTCTGAACCCATTCAAAGTAAGAGACAATCACGCCACCAGCATTGACTAGAATGTCTGGAAAGATCAACTTTCCCTTGTCCAGTAAAATATCTTCACCCGATCTAGTAANTGGGCCATTGGCCGCCTCGAAAATGGCAGCAGCTTGAATNCGGTCGGCATTTTGCTCTGTAATTACACCCCCGATTGCTGCAGGAACTAAAATATCGCACNCTAGTTCCAGCAATTCTTCGTGGGTAACCTGGTCTGCATCGTCAAATTCTTGAACCAATCGGCGTTGCACCGGAAAGTCGGTCAGTTGATCGAGCGGAAGTCCGTTTGGGTTGTAGATTCCGCCGGCGTAATCGCTAACGGCAACAACTTTGGCCTTCATCTGATCGAGAAAGGTAGCAGCATACAGGCCGACGTTACCAAAACCTTGGATGACCACTTTAGCATCAGTAACTGGAATTTGATCAAAATCGTTAGTCGCTTGCTCAATTACTAGAGCGGTTCCATGTCCTGTTGCTTCCGTTCGCCCAAAAGAGCCGTTTAGGCCGATCGGTTTCCCCGTTACAACCTCCGGTGTATGGCCGTGAATTTTAGCGTATTCATCCATTAACCAGGCCATCGTTTGGCTATCAGTACCCATGTCTGGGGCGGGAATATCGTGGCGAGGGCCAATTACCAGGGAGATTTTATCGGTGAATACCCGAGTAAGTTTTTCCAGTTCGTTAGTTTCCAATTCACGCGGATCGCAAGTGACACCGCCCTTGGCACCGCCGAGTGGTAACCCGGTCAAAGCCGTCTTCCAGGTCATCAAGGAAGCGAGTGCTCTGACGTCATCCAGATCAGCTGTTGGATGATAACGGATACCTCCTTTGAACGGTCCTCGAAAATTATTGTGCTGAACCCTGTATCCATTGTAAAGATCCAACCGGCCGTCGTTTCGGCGTAGTGGCACCTCGACTGTGATTTCCCGATAGGGATTAATAAGGGTTCTTCTCATGTCGTCTGGTAGATCTAGTAGTTCTGCGGCTTGATGAAAGAAGTGTTTTACATTTTCCGTCGCTGATTCTCTTTGCATCTGATATCCTTTACTAATCCATATAAAGCTGTTATCCTCCAGTCTATTATAGGACGAGCGCCAAGCGCTGTCAACATCTGGTTACTGAATGCCACTATTTGCTAAGACAGTGTGNCNTCGCTATCAAGCAGGAATATAATCCCTCACTATTGCTTGTCGTCTCATTTTTTAGTGGCAATTACTGGTCGGTTCAATGTTGGTACAGGTTTAAGCCGTTTGGCAGGCTTTTTGTTATTAATCTAATGGTTGAAAACAGCCAAATTTCACTGGTTAACGAAAACCGGTATAATTTAATTGAGACCACAAAAAAATAGAAAGGGAATAAGAAATGGTTAAGTGTGCGCTTATCAGCGGCAAAGGGATGGGAATGATGCATGGTGGGAATTTCCACAACCATGCTAATGCTAAAGTGGTGGCTATTTGTGACATGGATCCCGAACTCCGGCAAAAGGCCGAAGCCGAATTTCAGGTGCCGGGATATGAAAGTATTGATCAATTGCTGTCCAACTGCGATGTAGATTTGATGTTACTCATCGTCAACGAAACCCGCCGGATTCCACCGTTGCGCCAGCTTCTGGCCGCTGGACAGAATGTCTTTACCGAAAAACCTCTCTGTGGCCTAGAAGGGCAATTCCGCTTGCGCGAAGCTGATGCAGCCATCGCTGCGCCAGCTATCCTGGAGTGGCGTGACTCAGGATTAAAGTTTGGTATCGATTTCAACTATCGATTTATGCACCACTTCCAAAAACTGCACCAGGACGTAGTTGAAGACCGGTTAGGTGAAATCCAAATGGTGAGAGCNCGAGCACATTTCAACTGTTGGTCTCATGTCATCGATCAGATACTCTGGAGCATGGGACGACCTGAATGGGTCAGCGTGGTTGGCGATTCCGAGCAGAAAGGGGGNTGGCAACGCATGATTCACATGAAATGGGCCAATGGAGCCATCGGTACGCTGGATGGTACCAACACTTGGGGGATGGAGTACCCGCTGGGCGTAATGATTGTCGGTGATCATCACTATGCCGAAGCATGGGGACTGGATGGTCGCTATCGTCGGTGCAAAGCCAATAGTTCTGAAGTCGAGGAACTGTGGGAGGCCGAAGAAGGAAAACCAGAGATGCCAAAATCTTTTGTCCGCATGGCGGATGGTGTTATCCAGTCGATACTCAAAGATCAACCATTTCCTGCCGATGGAGAAGCGGCTTGGGACGAGTTAGTGTTCGAAGCTGCTGTATACCGCTCGGCCGGTAACAGCGGCGAAAGAGTGTGGCTGAAAGATGTAGAAACTTCAGCTACGTCAAGTGCCTGAATCGTACTCTCATTTTAAACTTCTAACCTGGGAGCAAAGCGGCATTTGCTGAAACCAACCGCTTACCTTTGCCGTAGCATGTACCTACTTATAAAGAGGTACTGTTGTGGCCAAGCGGCATATAATCGATCGCGCGTCTGGCTCGGATGATCTAAAGTTGGTGTTTTTGGACCTTGAGCGACAGGTTGCTGTCTGGCGGGAACTGTCGTATCAGGATGCCGACAGAATTGACTTTTTACTTCAACGGAACGACCTGCTGCGTGATGAGTTCCGAAAAGAGTGTAATCGGCTGGAGCCCGGATGTGATCGAGCCGACGAGTTGGCTCGATCACTCCTGGCTCTAGGTAAAGAGCGTAAACGGCTTAACCGTGCACGAGATCGCGCTGACGGGTTGGATAAGATGCTTCTGATAGCACAGAATCATATCCACAAGTTNCTTCAGCAGCCGGTTGGACGAAACAAAGCACCCAGAGGGCTTCTGGGCCGCCTGCGTGGCTTCTTTATCGGTGATAGCGGNATTGGTCGAGATAGCGCCTCAGGAACTAGGCCTTAGTGTATAACGTTAGTTTCGCCGCCATCCAACGAACCAGAACGGTTATTTGGTCTTTTTTGGAATCGTTGAATTCATAGAGAATTTCGACAGTATTAAAATTCCCAAAACCAATCTCGCTCCCCAAATAGCGTACATTCGTTTCGTCCAAATTGGTCAACTAAGGTGGCCTTTCCACGGTTGTAAGCGCTGTATCCGGCGGGGCNTGGCAACCATGCCCCTACGAGTTCACGNATCTCACAAACTCTCATTACCCGCTCAAGTCACAGCAAATAGAATCAGAAATCCCGGCCTAGAGAGCGAATCCACTAGGATGGAGGTGACGCTGGAAGGTTCCAAATCCGAACATGGTCGGGTTGTAGTCGGTAACGTAATCGACCTTGCTCCGTTGGGGAATCTGTTCCTCCATCTCCACGCACCAGTAGCAACTGTTAACCAACAATCGTCTTAGTCCTTCGCTAAGTAGATCGACCGAAGCACCCATCGTGGTGTTGAAAATTCGACAGGTGTTGCCGGTCTCACCAGTGTAGGTCTTGATCCAGGCCAAGGGCATGGTTGATTTCTCGGCTTTAGGCCCATCGTTTGGATCCATCCCGACCANAACTTGACCATTCAACAAGATCTTCAGGTTGTCACCGACAAGTTCCTTAACACTGTAGACATCGCTTGGCCCCCAGACATCCTCAACGCCTCGCAGAATTGGATGTGTTTCGTAGAGACCGTTGACCAGTCCACGCGCGCTCTCTTTACCGTGGTGGCCGTGATGATTAATCCAAGTTTCGCCCAGCACCTGTCGACCGTAGCCTCCCTCAAAACCCGGATTTTTGAAATCATACCTGGCATAGGGACTGTCGAGGTTGCGGGTATAGTTGAAGGCGTGAGTGGCGGTTCGTAGCCCCATGACTGGTTTGCCCGCATTGGTGTAATCAATGATGTATTTCATCTGTTCATCGGGTAACTCCCGAAAACGGGTAAACAGGATCATCATATCGGCCTCTTCCAGATGGTGCAACCCCGGAATATTGGTTTGCACCTCCGGATCAATCTCGCCAGTATCCGGATTGATAGCAAATAGGACTGTGGAGCGAAAACCGTGATGGATAGATAAGATCTGGCCCAGCATCGGCAGGCTTTCCTCTGAACGGTACTCCTCGTCACCGCTGACCAAAACGATATGCTTGCCCGCGCCGGGGCCGTCGCCCCCCTGATATTCAACCCATAGGTCTGTATTTTGACCCATTTTGATAACTCCTTATATTAGAATTAAGAATAGTGAATGAAGGAAACCACACTTCACTATTTATATTTTGTGTGTTAGTCAATACCCAAAAACTTTTTATAGATCTCCTCGTAGAGNCGAACGTCGGTCAGAGCATCCTGTCCTGATGACCGGAATGGCTCGTNACTTCTGATATTTTGGATAAAATGTTTGGCTTCTCGATGGTAGGACCAGGTCCAACTCGGCTTCGGAATCGGACGGGTGATCTGTTGTTCTTCGCCCGCNCGATAGATCTCGACTTCAGCAGGGGTGTTTTTCAACAGTAGGGGNGGNGCCCAAGTGTGAANCCATCCGTGCTGGAAGTAGATCTGAGTATGCTCATCCCAGCGATAGTGAGAAATATTGCCGGATTCGAGGATGGCTCTGTTGCCTGCCATTTCGAAGATTACAACACCGTCAAAACCGTTACCATCGAGGTCGACCACTTTGACGCTGGCATCGTCTCCCGCATCCAAAAACCAGCGCAGCAGGTTGATGTTGTGGGTGTATTGTTGTAGATAGCTGAGATACGACCCNGCCCGGTCAGCGGATAACCAATCGGGGATCGGTTCCGAAGCACCCGGTTGTCGTTCGTTGGTGTTGTCCCTNGGGGTGTCCAGGTTGCAAACCCAGTCCCCACCAAAACCNTGATTCCGAACGTAGGTCAGTGCACCCAACTCACCGGTTTGGCGAAATTGATCGACGGTGGCCCTGACCAGTTCGTTACCGGCGTCNTAGCGTTTCATGTAACCGACCATCAGTTTGGTGCCAGCCGATTCNGCGGCCTCCAGTATCTCTTCTGCCTGCTTGACGGAGACGGCCATTGGTTTTTCCATGAAGACGTGTTTGCCGGCACTGAGTAGGTCCTTCGCGATTTGGCCTTGCAGGGCGAAACCGGCTGAGACTGCAACGGCTTCAATTTCGTCGTCTTTAGCCAGTTCTAAATGGTGGTGATACCGTTTCGGAATCCGGTATCGATCCTGCACCCTTTGTCCCAGTTCGGTTCTAACCTCTGCGATTGCCATCAGTTGACAATCCGGAATGCTGATAAAATTAGGAATGTGAACCTTCTGCGCCATAAATCCACAACCCACATATCCGAGCCTGATCGGTTCCATCAATCTCAATCTCCCTTTACAAATTATCAATGCAAATTAATCTATTTTTCTGCAACGCCCAGTCCAAAAGATGGTCAGTCGATAAATCTCCAGCCAAAAATGATAAGGGCGAAAGAGTATTGATCGTTCACTCTTGCTCGCCAAAAACCTCAGCACTGAACCTGTAAATTTGTGTCTGCTCCGACTGCCAGGCGTCGGTGGGTAAATCGGCTTTAAGGCANGTTTGTGCTAAGAACGAAAGTCGATCCAGGTGGTGGGTTACCGCCACCTGCGGCAGTAGTAGACCACTCTGTTGGCCCTGGGTAATATACAGACCGTGTCTACCGATTTCAATCTCAGTGATGTCAACGACGGGCTCGAGTGGTGTCAAAACCGACAGTTCTATTTCCAGATCCCCGATTTCATCGGCCCGGACGGGCGGAAATCGNGGGTCACGGGTAGCGGCTGCCACCGCCATTTCGGTTACTAACTTGTACAAGGGTTGGTCGGAGGTGATTGTACCGATGCAACCTCGCAGTTGCCCCCGTTTGTAGAGGGAAATAAAAACACCACAATAACTCAGCAGTACAGGATCGTCAATATCGAAACTGACTGAAATAGATCTATCCACCTCAGCCTTGATTGACGTCCGGGCAATATCCAGAATCAGTTTTTGACTGGAGGCAGGGAGTCGGGTAGTAGGCATTATTGGGTAAATCTCACTTGAACTATTATAGCACGTTTTAGCAGAAAATAGAAATTCCTACCCTCAAAAACCAATCGCTAAAGAGAATTGATGCGTCTCATGGAGTTGTGAATGGCTATGCTAACGACAACCGATATTCAGGCGATTGTCGCCGAAACCAAATCCATATACCAATTGTGAGGGGGACGNAAAATCACCAGCGTTCAACGACAAATTTGGATGAGGATGAAAATCGACAGCAACCGTTAATCGGCGGTCCAGCAGACCTAGTACCAATCCGGCATTGGATTGTACTTGGATCTGCAAACTACCGCTGAAAGTCGGGGATAGGATATTTGGCAATTGAGGTCTATTAAGACGAGATACCAATAGAGTGGTGGTAAAAGACGGCCGTATCCACCATTTGGCGCCAACTGCTANCCCAAAGACAGAGCGCTGACCAAAGTTATCGATCCGTAGTTGAAAGCGATCTACCCGGACCTGTAAGTCAAACTGTGCCTTGCTGATGAGCACTGCCAGCGTCTGCAGATCTTCAGTACAAGCTTGTGTTCCGAACCGCTGCCAATCGCTCTCTATCTCTACCTTGAAGGGCGTTCCGGGACGGAAGCGGTAAGAAATGAAATGTTCGGTTAACGTTGGGATGTCAAACGGCTTAGAGAAGGTGGAAAAAAACGGTGTGTGGTAGGTTCAGAGGGAGAGGATAAAAAGCCGACGCCACACCAGACCGGCATCGCNTACGACAACCGATCAAAAGCAGCGTCGGCTGAGATATATACCAGGCCACTCACCAAACAATAATCGTTAGGAAGAGGTTGGCCTGTCGAAGTCTCACATCACGAAACGTCCAACAAAGATATTGTTACTGGGCAATCCACGATTCCACCTAACCGACAATACTTCATCTTGATAGCGATAGGTTTCGGATTTGCCGAGGATCGGTTGGTCTATTTTCTCCAGTGGGCGGTACCAGATCTGGCGTGGCTGGGTGCATTCGTAGCAGGGGAAGCGAGAGACATCCAGTGCTAAGATCTGGCCGACCTGGAGTTTGTAGTTCAGGTTTGTCTTACGGAAATTAATTTCAACTTTCTTAACTGCCACCACTTGACCTACTACAGCCGATCGCTTTGTTTGCATTAGATCCACGACTACTTGCTGTTGCGCCGGCGTGACTTGTGGATCAAGGTATAACACACTCCGTCGGGTATTCTGATCTAGATCTAAGTTCTGATCTGCGCTGACCACTGCAACTATGGTCAAACCGCTTAGCGAAACGTTGTTCCAGGTGCCAGACTCGATCTTCCAAACCAGTGTGGCCTCTCTGCCACCCTCGACATAATCAGAACCGAAATGACAAGCACCGGTATAGACATCGACCGAGCGTGCCTCCAGGTACTCGCCCTCAATTTCAGCCGTCGCAACGATCGTTGCCAGATGAAAAACGACGAGTAAACAAACAGCAGTTATCAACTGAACTCGTCCAAACTTCGCAACTCTCATTTTTACCTCCTAATTTCTAAAGATAGAAGAAACGGTATATCACGCTGTTCCCCGTGCTGAAGATTATACTAGAAGATTAATCTAAAATCAACAATACATTCTCTGTGATGGGGTTTTACTACCTCAGCAAACGTGTTATAATAACCACTATTTTGTAGGAGAATCGTATGCTCTCATCACCACACAGTATTGCCATGCTCGGCACCGGTTTCATCGCCGATTTCTACACCACCACACTTCACGGTCAACGCGGTATAGATCGGGTAAAAGTTGTCTATTCTCGAACTGAAGACAAAGCTCAAGCCTTTCAAGAAAAGTGGAATGTGCCGAACGGAACAACCAGTTTAGAAGAAGCCGTCAATCGAGACGACATCGATACCGTTATCATCGGCTTGCCTAACCATCGACACGAGGAGGCGGTTCTGGCCGCCGCCGCCGCGGGAAAAGCAATTATGTGTACCAAACCACTGGGGCGGAATACGGTCGAGGCTAAGCGAATGTTGGAAGCCGTCGAAGAAGCCGGCGTATTCCACGGTTATTTGGAAGATCTTGTCTATCCTCCTAAAACACTGAAAGCCATTCAATCGGTACAAAACGGTGCGCTGGGTAAGGTGCTATGGGTTCGGTCACGAGAGACCCATCCAGGACCGCACAGCGACTGGTTCTGGAACAGTGAGATGGCAGGTGGTGGGGCAATTATCGACATGGGGTGTCACTGCGTGGAGATTATCCGCAACTTCATCGGTAAAGGCGTGCGACCTGTGGAGGCAATGTGCTGGGCCGATACGCTGGTTCACCCGATTGAGGCTGAAGATCACGGGATCGGCTTGATCCGCTTTGAAAATGGTGCTATGGGTCAATTTGAGGTCAGTTGGGCTTTCCGCGGCGGAATGGACCTCCGCGACGAAGTTTCCGGATCGGAAGGAACTATTTGGCTGAACCACTGGCTGAGAACTGGCTATGAGATGTTCACCTCTGTTGGGCAAGGTGGTTACGTGGCCGAGAAAGCTGAAGGCGACACCGGTTGGCTATTTCCAGTTGGTGACGAAGCGGCCGAACTTGGTTATACCGATATGTTCAAAGAGATGTTTAACTGTTTGGATGATGGTACAGAACCGATGGAAACTTTCTACGATGGATATGTTGTCAATGCCATTATCGACGCTTGTTATACATCCGCCCAAACTCGACAATGGGAGACCATTGAGTTAGAANTTTGGCAAGGAGACGAATCGGTTGAACATGTTCGTACTATAATTGAAGTCGATGGAAAGATCCTAATTAAGACCGAAGTAATGCCAGATGGCCGAACCAAGNAAATCTTAAAAGATCCGGATACGGGCTTGATTAGTGAGGAAATGCTGTAGGTAGCGAATTGGCAGGATTGAGTACCTCTCCAAACCTGTTTCCCATCAAGCAGTGAAGACGCTTAATCTTAGATCCGACCGTCTCTGAAAGTCGAATGGATTATTCTGACCCAGCCACGTGGCGGACATCGGAAAGGGAATTTACAGGTAGTTAGTCAGCGGAAGCCCGAATCGGTAATTCAAACTATCGTTTGTCTTGGAAAAAGGTGGGATGGATATGATACGAAAACGGTTTAAATCTAATCTCCGAGAAGATAGATATTGCTTCACATCTCTGGTACTTCTGTTTGCAGGGCTTTGGGCGGCCATCCCAGTTGAAGCTGAAACAAGCACTGGGCTGACACCAAAGATCGCTACTAGTAAGTCCGATCTTACTGATAAGAAACGTGCGGATCTACAGAACGAACTCCAGCGATTAGGAGGTGAGCTCAAGCTNTTAGGCCAGCAGATCGGAGGGAGTATTGCTCCTCTCGATTTGGATCTCAGTGGAATATCTTCTGATCAACCGACGACAACCGAGACTGTTAACCGCGTACAAGCGATACAGAAGCGAATGCGAGAGATTCAACAACTCTTTCCTGGTCAAACCCGGCGAATTCCACCTTCATCTAAAGCTCAAATCACTGCCAGAATTGAGACCTTACGAACAGAAATCGGAGAATCGAGCCAAGGCATTGAGGCTTTGGCTAAATCAAATCCGCGTGCGGAAGAGGTTCGTGTTTTACAGCGGCAATTACGCCACAAACAACGAACACTCAATTGGTTGCTGGGTCAGCAGCGACGATTCTCTGCGGCTTCATCG
>PACG01000200.1:0-23900 GCA_002699335.1 Candidatus Poribacteria bacterium | reverse complement strand
CGATGAAGCCGCAGAGAATTCAGCCCAAGAAAAAACAGTCGCCGTTGAGACCAAAGAGGAAGATGCTGAGCTAAAGCCGGCACAGACCTATGAACTGGTAGAAGCGGCCGAATTTGACGAAGCCGCAGGGGTATTCGATCTCAAAGAGTTAGATTTTTTTAAACTTCACCACATTTTAGCTGCTGAGGCTATTGAGGTCGTAACACCGTTTCTGAGTCCTGACAATACAGCAATTGTAGCCGATTTGAATACTAACTCGATCATTGTTAAAGATCTGCCACATGTTTTACTCGATATTGACCGGATTCTGGTTTATATCGATAGACCGGTGACANCACAGCCTGTAGGCGAAAAAGAGGACGATCATTCGAAAGAAAAATGATCGCCCTGATCGTGGATTGTTTTACCTGTCAGCACCGCCGGATGGTTACTCCGCACTGTTCTGCGACAGCACTATTTAGCGTTACTGCCTTTTTGTTGAGCCTGAATAACGTTGTTTCCGGACTTGCTTAAGCATGATTCGACGCTGTTTCTCTCGGTTTTTCGTAAAATCTATTTTGGGTTTCGTGATGAGTCCTTCTTTATCGCATAATTTTTTAGAATGACTAAATGCTCAGTCGAAAGATTCATCTTCGTGAACAGTAACATGAATCAGCTCTTTCGTCATAATTCTTCACCCCTTTCGATCGTCGCCCCAAACCCGGTTCTTCAGTAAGATGTCGCTTATCTAACAAGTCAGTATAATTATATTGTCAACATAACGTACAAGACGATCTGTTTTCCTTCAGCTAACTTCTAACCGATGTTCATGCGCAAATCTATAGCCTATCTATCGTTTGCTGTTCTTCAGCAATGGTGGACTAGGAACCAGTGCCGTGCATACCTATTGGGCCTGGTCTGTCTGTCAATGGGCGCAGGATCTGGCTTCATAGAAGTACAGGTGGAAGCACAGGTCGAGAAATGGACAACGATTGTACCGATAACAACGGGGCAAGCCACCCAACCCAGCATTCAAGCCCAGGGAAATAATGTGTTTATCGCTTGGTCTGATAGTCGTTTGGGAGCCTCAGAGATCTTTTTTCGCCGCAGTACAGATGGTGGGCAAACCTGGGGGTTGGAACAACGTATCACAGAAACCATCGCTGATAGTGTATCCCCTGACCTGGATGCCGACCGCCGTTATCTCTATCTGGTCTGGCAAGAAGATCAGAGGGTTAAGTTCGCTCTTTACGACGGGCTACAGTGGCAACGCCAAACTGTATTGTCAGAAGCGGGACATCGACCTAGAATCGCCGTGACCAAAATTTTCCCGAACAATTTCATCTATGTTGTCTGGGAACGGATGAGCACGCAGAGTCTGGAGGCTAATCAACCATCTCAATCATCATCTACCCAGGCTGAAATTGTTATCAGTGACGATCAAGGTCTAAACTGGCAGAAGGTTCGCCCTCTGACTTCAGTCCAGTGGGAATCGGCTGAACCTGACGTGGCGGCCGGTTTTCAGTCGGCCATCGTTGCCTGGCAAGATCACCGGGAAGCGACATCTCAAATCTACGCCAAACAGTATCAGGAATTCAAGTCCAGCCCCGATTGGCGCTTATCCTCCCCAGGTAACGCACGCCGACCGGCTGTGGCCATGAGCCGGGCCGAAACCTCTCTCACCTCTACTCGTTTGGCTAATAGCCCTTCCTCCTTGCCCATGACAGCGGTTACCTGGGAGTCGCGGCGCTATCAAACAGATCCCGCCGATATTTGGGTGGCCGAGACTCTGCTCAATCAGGATTTGAGCCTCTATCAGATCTCCGACAATTCCGCTGAGTCAGTCTCCCCACAGATAGATCTTGGTTCTGATCAAACCTGGTTATTTTGGCGAGATGGAAGTTCTGGGAACTGGGAGATCTACTTTTCCCAACATCAGCGGGACCAATGGTCGACCAGTCGCTCATTCCTACCCAAAGATCATGTCGCTTCGCTAAACAAATCAGGACATAGTCCTACCTTTCCAATGGTTTCGATTTCTCAAGATCAGGTCCATTTCGTTTGGATAGAGTCTACTAGAGAGACCAGGTTCTTGGCCCCGGCCGGAGAGGCTCAGACCAGGCTGTTCTACCGTCGACGCGACACCCAACCATTACCAATACCATCACGCCCTATACACATCGATCTGGATGCTCCGGCGGGATTCGACAATGACCGAAACTTGACCTTTATGTGGCAGAAACAAGGAGAAAAAATAAATTACCAGATCTGGGCTTCAATTAATCAGGCTAGCTTTCAACAGATTGGACAAACATCCGATTCCCGTTTCGAATTTCAGCCTACTGCCACTGGGGTATCTTATCGTATTCGAGTTCGCGCTGCCGATGCGGTTGAAAATTGGAGCGATTTTTCGCCTCCTTCGACTGCCGTCTATGTTGANTATCGGCCTCCGCAACTTGAATTCCACACCCCTTCCACAAATGAAGTCCAAATACCAGTCATCGCTTCTCCTCGAGTTATGGTGACGGCCACCTGCCTCGATGATAATTTGACCAGTTGTCAACTTCGCCTAGGCACTGGTCGCATACCTACCCTTTCGGACACTTGGCAGAATCTGGGATCAGCCATCAGAACCCCTTTTACTCGTGAGCGCATCTATGTTTGGGATACCACAGATCTCGACGGTATCTATACTTTATCGCTAACGGCCATAGACACGGCTCAAAATCGTACCACGATACAATCNACTGTTATTATCGATAATCGGCCACCATTACCAATTTCTGGTGGTAGTAGTGCTTCGTTAACAATGGGAGATCTGGCCGATATTTCTTACTATACACCTGCCTGGTCGCCAGACGGAAATCGGATTGCGTTCTCCAGTAATGCAGCCGGATCTGTTGACATTTGGATTTTGGAGCTACAAAACCAGTCACGAAAACGGTTGACCAGAGATAAATGGATCGATCTACATCCGTCCTGGCACCCGGATGGGCAGAAGATTGCCTTTCAGTCTCAACGTCCTCAACCCAAAGATACTGAAGAATTGAACTGGGAGATTTGGTTAATAAATGCCGACGGGTCAAGTCTACGCCAACTAGTCGACCAACCGGCACAGATGCCGAGTTGGTCACCGACGGGAAATCAGTTAGCGGTAGCGATAGAACAAGCTGGCGACTACGAGATTTTTCTAGCCAGTTTTGACAACCAACCAACTACTTTACTGCAATTGACGCGGAACAGCCATCAAGATCTCTTTCCGACCTGGTCTCCTGGTATGATGAAAATTGCTTATCAATCAAACCGGTCAGGAAATTGGGATATTTGGTTGACAAACATCGACCAAACCAATGATGCTGCAGAACAATTATTGCGTCAGAGCTTTGCCAACGAAACCCAACCTCGATGGTCCCCTAACGGAAAATACTTACTATTTTTGACCGATAGAATGGGAGGGTATCAAGTTGCTGATGCCATATTTTCCCAATCAGGCCAACCTCCAGTTGGACCAAAGANAGGTCTAGATCCGACCGTTCGCTCCCCAGTCAGACTGTCACCGCCTGGTGTCCCGGTAGTATCAGCGAATTGGTCCTCAGACGGTAAATACCTGATTTACCAATCCAAAGATCAGTTGTACACCGTTCCGATCGTCTTTCCGACCACTGAAGTGGAAGCCCAGATTATTACCCCTTATAACCGAGGTCTCGTCTCTGGAAAAGTAGATCTATTCGGGCTAGCACGAGGACGCCAATTTCAAGAGTTTCATCTCGACTACACCAGTGCCATTTCGTCTCAATTCTCTGATCAGGTGGACTCTCCATCGAGTCGTGGACAGGCTTGGATTCCAATCGGTGGTAGATCTACTCAACCGGTCAACGAAGTCGGTTTTCTGGGGCAATGGGACACTCGACGTTTGAATGGTGAGTATATCTTGCGCCTAACGGTAGTGGCCAGCAGTCCTCCGGTCGGGCTAACTGGAGACCGAGTTAAAGGTAAGCAAGAGGAAATGTCAACCGGAGGTTGGAAGGAAGTCGAAGATCTACAAGCCGTATTTGTACAGAACAGAAGACCAGCCTTGGAGATTCTTTCGCCTTTCGATGGTACAGTCACCAACGAGCAAACCATACAGTTGCGAGGTCGGACTTCAGCTTACGCCCAACTCTATTTAAACGATCAGCGAATAGAACTGGACTCTAGCGGAGATTTTGCCCTCCGGTTGTTGCTGAAAAAGGGGGAAAATCAGTTTNATCTACGCGCCACTTCCTCTGTTTTGGGAGAAACACGCGCCAGCCGAACGGTCTTTCGAGATAGCCAACCGCCAGAACTGACGTTGAAAACTCCCACCGACTTCTTGGTTAGTCCGGTCCCCTACATACTCGTTGCCGGTACAACTGATAGCACCAAACTGGATATCCGTCAAGGCACAAGGGACACAAAATCCTCAGNAAATACCGTCATACCAGTGCAGCCAGATGAAACTTTCCAGCGATGGGTTGGGCTCCAACTCGGCCCCAATATCATAACCATTGTTGCCACTGATCGATTTAATCGCGAATCCGTGCAACATCGTCGGATTATCTACACTGTCCCGGACATCGGGAAGGAGATCGCTAATTTAGCACCAGAAGACAATCATCCACCGGGGATTGTCGATCTATCACCGCCTAACGGGTTGATCATTCGCCAACCCGAGGAGGAATTGACGATCTCAGCTCGCTTGATCGACGATGTTAAGATTGATCCGTTTTCGCTTGTTTTCAATTTTGATGAACAGACCTTTCGTTTTGATCCAGATGATGAAGCTGACCGGCCAGCTGAAATGGCTGATTTCGATGGGAAGATTTTTAGTTTCGATCCCGCAACTGGAGTCTTTACTTATCGCCCAGCCCAAGAACTCAGCCAGGGACAGCACCAATTTAAACTTCAAGTCAGTGATTTCCAAGGTAACACTGCTAGTCCTATTTCAACCGCTTTTGTCATCGATAGGCAACCTTTTTATGCGTCTCTGTCAGCAGTGCGAGACGATAACGTCTTATGGGTACATTTAGTATCGAATAAGGAGATAGAGACCNTCGGTAATGTTACGGTAGCCTCCGTCCCTTCTCTGCTAGCCACACCGAATAGCGATGACCTACCGANTCAGGTTTATACCATCGGCTTAGAACCGGTTTCAACTACAGATCTACGCCCCGAACCAACGCTCCGAGAGATGTCAGACAAAAAGCCTGGAGTGTCTAGTTCAGAAACACTATTCGTCTATCAAGGACAATTCCGGCTAATATCCACTGCTAATAGCTTTGATTTGTCGGCTGATCTATTCTTACGCCATTTAAGCCTGCCTACAAATTCGAGTCAGGATGATCGCACCATCCGTTCGGTCGACCCAATCCATCTGGATGGTTACTATGCCGACCAAAACCAGTTCCAGACTTTTCCAATGCTTCCTTTTCCACAGCAGGTTCAAGGGCAATCCTCGACAATTGTTGCTTACCAGATTCAGCATTACCAGGGAGCGAGCCTGATTTTTCTGAATCCACAGGTGAATCTACAATTCCAATTGCGNAGCCAGGATGGGTTCGATGCCAATCGGGTCTTGCGTCAGATGCAAGATGCTGAAACNCGACAACTTGAGATTGTCTATCCAATCCACCAAATCAAATATAATGTCGAAGCAGAAGTTATTCAAAATTCCAGTTTTGAGTTGCGAATCCCATCAGAAAAAATGAGCCTGCCGGTGGAATCGACAGCACTTTTTTATTGGCAGAAATCGTGGCAACCAGTCAAAAATGTTCGTCGGTCGATGATTAACGATCAGGTTTATCTCACAGGAGTAGTCGCTCAACTCGGCAGTTATGGTCTATTGATTGATCGAACTCCTCCAGAAGTGCAATTACGCCAAACCAAAAGTAGCGTCATCGAACTAGAAGTTACAGATGGAGGTTCTGGGGTTGACAGATTGGTGGTGCAGATCGACCAACTGGTCCCCATCACCCTCAACGCAACTGGACAGAGCCGATCTGATCGGTCACCAGAAAAAGGGATGCTGTTTCGACAGACTAATTCTTACACTGGCAAATTGATATATCTACCAGGGANCCTGAAGCCTGGTCGGCACACTATCCAATTGACAGCCTTTGATCGAGCCAATAATTCGGCTCAGTTCAAAGATACGTTTTTCAGTCAGGATATTTTCGATTTTATGGGGCAAACCTTCGCCTATCCCAACCCGGCCAGTGGGCAGGTCCAGATCCAGTTTCAGCTTACCAAGGCTGCCGATGTTGAATTAGGGATTTACAATGTGGTTGGAGAGTTAGTCTACTCGACTCAACTGAAAGCTGTAACAGGTCAAAATAGTCGCTTGAAATGGAGTTGTCAGAATCGGCTACAGCAGGACGTTGCTCCTGGAATCTATATTTTTGATCTAAAAGCCACTAGTTCCGGGCGGACTGTTCGCAGAAGTGGGAAAATTGCCGTTTTAACTAGGACATCNANTAACCGTGGCTACCGCTAGGAGTANTATTCCGCTCGAAAGTCTCCACTTTTTCCACCCGTTTTTCGCACCAGCCGGATATCTGAAATTTGCATACTACGATCTACCGATTTACACATGTCATAGATCGTTAATGCAGCTATGGAAACAGCGGTTAAGGCTTCCATCTCAACCCCTGTTCGACCAATGCTTTTGACGTTAGCTTCAATTTCCACACAAGATTCGGNCAGATTGGTCGATAGGTGTATGGTGACGCCTGTAATCGGAATGGCGTGGCAGAGTGGGATTAGATCTGATGTCCGCTTGGTGGACATAATTCCTGCTAAACGCGCTACTTCCAACGCATCGCCTTTGGAAAAGTCACGGTCTTCGATTCGTTGAATCGTCAGATTCTGAGCATAGACTCTGCCTTTTGCAACGGCAATACGTTCGGTCTCTAGTTTAGGGCTAACATCGACCATCTGTGTTTGGCCTTTTTCATCGAAATGGGTAAGTTGGGTCATAGAAATTTAAACCAGGTAGAAAATAAAGATAAAAAAGTGTTGATTATGGATCCGGTTTATGTTAGATTATGCNCACCTTCCTGCGAGAAGAACGAAGGTGTGGTTGTAATCTTAAAAGGAGTATAGGTACATGCCGGTATTAACATCTGCCTCGACGTCAGCANCCTCTGCCACGGGGTTAGCCCAAGTTCGACCGCTGATTAACACTAGCNAGGCCTTTCAAAGACCTGCTATTGGTCTCGGCCATACTGAGTTTCTGGAAGGCAGAAACAAAAGCTCTCAGTCGAGTCGATCCCCTCATCCCTCTAGTAGCATTAAGGGTAAATCCTACAGTATTGGTCTTTCTGGAATGGGAGGGGCGTCCGTGGCACGTGATGCCTCTGGTGGGTTGGTTGGTGGCGGAATTATCGTTGACAGCTTGTCTTAGTCTGTTCTGCTTTCTAGTCATCTAGGACCTGCAGATAAACATCGATCAGTTCCCCTACTAGCCCTGAATCGCCAGCAAACATTCCCGCAGGTTGTTTGGGATTTGCCTTATTGTACCTGATTGGTTGCCTTTTCCTATCCCATAAAACGCCACCTGCTTCTCTGACAATTAAATCTCCCGCACAGATATCCCACTCATTCTTAGGCTGAACCGTTAGATAGGCGTGCGCTGCTCCAGCCGCTAATTTTCCGAGCTTATAGGCCACGCTGCCAATATACCGCAGTTCATCTACCAGTGGTACAAANCCTTCCAATTGTCCTCGCCGATGCTCTGTGCGACTGACCAGCAGGGCGACCTGAGAAATAGNAATCCCCGGCATGCATTGAAGGCGTTCGCCATTCAGAGAGGAACCGTCCCCCTTAACAGCTACAAACAATTCTTCGGTAGCCGGATTATTTAAAACTCCAACGATTGGAATTCCGTTTTCCACTAAGGCAATTGAAACCGCAAATTCCGACACGCCCTCGATAAACTCCAGCGTCCCATCGATGGGGTCTATTACCCAAACGCGCTCTTTGTCCAGCCGATCTGGCGAATCTTTACTTTCTTCTGATAGCCATCCGTCATCAGGAAAAGCTTCCTTGATGATCTGTTGGATCTGTTGATTCGCAGCTAAGTCGGCAGTGGTAACAGGGTTATTCGGACTTTTATTTCGTATCTCATAACTNTTTTGATAATACTGCATAATTACTTTGCCNGCGGCAGTGGCCGCAGTGATTGCAACATCCCGTTCTTTCAATTGACAACCTCCTCTGATTTAGTTTAGAATTGGCAAGACATCACATTTTAGAGGATCGTCGATGAAAAAGCAAAGATTTTTANCCCCTCGNTCGATGGCAGTAGTCGCTATACTTGTAGTAGGTTTACTCGGCTGTGAAGCTTTGCAACAAGCACAACACCGTCGGAACGACCGACTGAAGGAAGACCTGCAACAAGCGGTCGAAGATCGTGACCTGGAAACCCCGCATCAACCTGGATCACCGGCAGCACTAGTTGGGAAGACCGCTCCCGATTTCACCTTGCAAAACCTTCAAGGGAGCGCTGTTACCCTTTCTGAGTTGAAAGGAGAAGCCATAGTACTGAACTTTTGGGCCACGTGGTGAGGGGCTTGCCGTACGGAGGTTCCGTACCTAGAAACGCTTTACAAGCAAAACATAGATCAGNATTTAGTCATACTTGGCGCAAGCGTAGACCAAGACCTCAGTGCATTGCAGGGCTTTGTTCAAAATAATATCAGCTACACGGTTCTCACCAATTCCGGTAACGTGGCTAGCCAGTATAATGTCAGTGGTATTCCAGCCACTTTCTTTATTAATAAAGAGGGCGTAATCGTACACCANGAGGTCGGTTTCCGGGGTGAAGCATCGCTGAAATCGCACACACAGGAAATCCTAAACTAGATCACCTGTAACTNATTCCGAACATAAAAAAGCTTCGATNACCAAGGTCGAAGCTTTTTTATGTTCGCTGGTTGGATAAAGGAGGTTAGATCTGTTCCAACGGCGCCACATTAGCAATTTGGCGGATTTTCAAATCGGCCACTGGTTCCGTTGGCTGGGCCCACCGAACCGCATTGGCCATCACTCGCCTGACATTTTGATCGTAATAGATCGGGTAAGTTTCGTGTCCAGGTCGAAAATAGAAGAGCTTGCCTTTTCCGCGATAATAACAGCAACCACTTCGAAATACCTCTCCACCCGGGAACCAACTGACAAAGACCAAGGTGTCTGGAGCCGGAATATCGAAAGGTTCGCCATACATCTCAGTCTGTTCCAGTTCAAAGTATTCGCCGAATCCGTTGGCGATTGGATGACCGTGTTCGATGACCCAAACCCGCTCTTTCTCGCCCGATTCTCGCCACTTCAAAGCCCCACTGGTACCCAGCAGTAATTTAAAGATTTTTGCCCCCTGAGTCGAATGGAGCAGGATCAGCCCCATCCCGTCCAGAACCTTCTCCTGCACTCTTACCGCTACGGCATCCTCNACCTCGTGATGTGCGGCGTGACTCCACCAGATCAAAACATCGGTATTGTCGAGAACGTCCTCCGTTAAGCCGTGTTCTGGTTCATCCAATGTNGCAAAACGAATCTCGGCCTCCAGATGTTCGGTTAACCCTTCGGCAATCGCACCGTGGATTCCATGTGGATAAAGTTTGGCAATGAACTCATTGTGTTGTTCATGCCGGTATTCGTTCCAGACTGTAACTCGAATCTTATCGCTCATAGTTGCTCCTTGACTTCGACTTCAACGAATAAAATATGCTGATACGTATAAAAGTCGGATTGATTATAGGTTGCAACGCACAATAGAACTATCGTCGTTATTGCAATCGCAAACTTCAAAACTCGAAATGTAGGTTGAAGGTTATTTATCATCACTTCCGGTTCCAACAGCCGGTTTTGAGAAAACGTTGCTGGGAACGGGGAGTTCGCCGCTCCAGCAATTCAGCAGCGCAATAGGCTCAACCGATTTGACTCGGTTGTTGCTGAGGAGCCAGACCAATAAGCACAGACAAGCGGCTAATGTTCAGTGTGGCCAAAGCAACCACGAAACCTGGATGACCTGCTTCTTTGCCCTCAATAATACTAGCTTTGCCAAAAAATATATTGGTTTGCTCCCGTTGATATGCTTATAGAAATTATCACACAGGGACAAACCGCGCTCGTGAGGTAAAGCCCTATGCTCCTGGTCAAATTTTGCTTAGATGGAATAACCTGATTCGGACGAATAGTCCTATTTGGTTAGGTGGATAGCTTGCCCAGTGAGCAATGACTGGTTGGCGGCAATTGACAGTTCGGCAGATTTAACTGCATCAGCGTATGGAGAGCGAATTTTACTGCCGTCACCTGACCGAACCGCTTCNATGAAGGTGCGATCCATTTCCAGTGTATACGGGTTTTTGGCTTCCCACAAATGTTCGCCCTCGGCAGTGGACNGTGTCAATGATTTGCGNAGGCGATACTCAATTGACCCATCTTGACAGAAAATGTCCAGACCCGATCGCCGCATGCCGGCTTGAATAAAGCAAGCGGAAAACATGACCCCAAAAACGCCGTTTTCAAACTGCATTGAGACGGCAGAGGCCTCTTCAATATCGTAGTCGGCATCAGGCAACAAGCCGGTTCGGTCAACGGCATATACCCTTGTTGCTTCACCGAACAGATAACGAGCTAAGTCTATTTCGTGTGTGGTCTGTTCATGGANCTGTCCACCCGATTTGGCCTTTTCACGCCACCAGCGGCCTGGCATTCCACCCATCCAATAACCCATAAAAAAGCCGACCCGTCGATCTGCCAACAGCTCTTTGGTCTTGTCAACGATATCCAGATATCGTTCCTGATAACCTGTGGCGGTGATAATGCNAGCCTCATCGACCAGCTGAGCGATTTCACGAGCGTCTTGGGTATCCATGTGGACGGGCTTTTCGACAAACATCGCCAGGCCAGCTTTGATGACGGCCCGTTCTGGCGCGCCGTGGGCGAAGGGCGGAATCGAAATATAGACTGCATCTAAATCTTCTTCGGTTAACATCTGGTTAAAGTNGGTGTAGGAGTGGCCATTATAGTTATCTGCGGCTTTTTCCGCTTTTTCTTCNATCACGTCGCAGAAAGCNACCAACTCTGTACCTTCGAGACCACTGAGGTCTCTCATGTGACGACCAGCATTACCACCTGTACCAATAAATCCTAATTTGACTGTAGACATTATGTCACCCCTTCTTGTTTGGTTGTAGCCGTTACGAAATTAAGGAATGAGTGGGTAATGGTTACGGAACCCGCAAAAGGCCGTAATTATTCGGCTAAAGAAACTAACTGCTGGAATTGTTGATTCCCCTCCAAATCAGCAAAAACCCTATTCACTTTCCGCTGCTGTGGTGCAGGATGGATCTTGTGCTACTGCTTGCTTTAAGTAAGACTTTAGTAAGACAAAATAAATATTGAACTCAATTTTCCATCAGCCATATCGATTCTGCGTTACAGCCGTCGCTGGCGCCAAATTGTGGCCCAAATTGCGGACACTGCTGAATGTTAAGCTATTCTCAGAACCTCATTCTACATGAAAAGAATCTTTCTATCAAGCCAATTCTGCCGAACGATTGACAAACGTCGTTATTTTATGTCAGACTTCCTCTCTTGAATTCTTCCATCTTAAATCCGGTGCAGACCGTCACTATAATTACTACAAAACTACTACAAAACCCGAATTCACCGATTTGGGAGACTTACCGATGTTCCGCGGAGTTGNCGATTCTCTTCATCGAAACCATCACACATAGCTTTGTACAGCTCTAATTATTGGAACAAGGTCAAACTAAATCGAAATTTCATTGTTAACTACTCATGCTACTACTATGGCACAGACGACAGTAAGTCACTTTGCTAACTGAGAGCGACAATTAAATCTACTTGCTAATGGCAACCACTAGCGTGAACGGAAATTTTACCCTATTACCTCCCATGATAATTATTCGGAGCTCAGTTCTTTTGGCGATTTGTGCTTATACTGCTATCCAGATTCAGCACTTTACCCCCGCCCACCCAGAGTTTGATTGTGACGGCTATCTGATACAGGCCAAACGAATGGCCGCTTTCAAGTCTTTGTCGATTCAAGACCCAGATCCGTTCAGACATCAACTTCACTTTTGGGTAGAGGCTAAGGACGGCGGCATTATGTCGAAATTTAGCCCGGGTTATCCCGCAATAATGGCAATAGCCTATCTGATTGGCGGAGATGAAGGAATGTTCTGGGTGAGCCCCCTGGCCGGTATTCTAACGCTATTCGGGGCATTTTTACTATTCCGACTCTGGATGTCTGAATTTTCTGCCAGTTTGGCCGTCTGGATCTTAGCCATCAATCCGATGTGGCTAGGCTATCCAGCGTATCTACTGACCCATGGTCTCAATACTTGCGTTATTACCTGGGGGATGTTTTTTCTCTGGAAATGGTGGCGCGAACCGTCAAATCTGTCGGGGTTGTTGGCTGGACTACTCCTCGGTTTTGCTGTAACTGTCCGATATACAAGCCTATTGATAAGTTCCAGTCTGATCATTGCCGTGGCGATGCGGATTATCTCTTGTATTCATCAATCGTTTGAGATTCCAGACCTCGATCGAGGCGGCAACTCTCAGGGGAGAGGATACGGTTGGCAGATTTGGCGCCGACTTGACCTAAATCTTCCGATCCTCCGTTCCACCTGTTTTGTGGTTGCCGGCTACAGCCTATTTATATTGACTATTATGGTCTATAACTGGATTCACTTTGGTGATCCGTTGACCACAGGTTACGGCCTGAGTACCGAGCAACACGCTTTTCAGTGGCAAACACTGTGGAAAAATTTCGCTCGCGTCCTCCAGGGGCTGAACTCAATCTCTTTCTTCCTCTTTTTTCCGCTAGGACTGGTTGGCATGTTGACCATTGGCAACTTCACAGAGCGGCTGATGCGATTGGCCTGGTTCTTTCCCCTATTTCTGCTCTACAGTTCCTACTACTGGCAAGCGGGTGGGCCAGCATTCCTACGGTTTTTCATTTGTGTTTTTCCACTGATCGTCGGGTCCGCCTTCATGTTGTTCGAGCAAATTAAACCAGTGTCCCTCTTTTGGCGAGGAGTTGATGTCGGCCCACTGCTTCATGGTGTAGCGGTAGTGTTTCTGGTTCTACTAGTGCTAGTTCCGCAATACCAGGCCTCACAAGCCCAGATGCGAGGTATGGTCAGCAACGGCAAATCACAGACGCGGCTGGCTGCTGGCCGAATGCTAGCACAGACCTTTGGTGAAGATGTCGTGGTCTTTTCTCAGTCTCCCTACGAAGCCTACCTGGATACTGTCAGGAATTTTCGATTTTACCATCTGGTTCGGTTCTCAAGTCCCTGGAACGGTAGGGAACGTCGGCATCCGGTTCGAACAAAGAAAGTCCACCAATTTTACCAGACAACCTCTCAGGAACAGCGTCTGGCTATGAAAAGAGAGCTGATTCTCAAGTTTCGTCAGGAAGGCCGACCTGCCGTTTTCCTGATTCCTAAAAAGACCTTAGCCGAACAACAGAAGCAACTGACCGATAAGATCCGGTTAGAACTGGTACGGGATTGGAAAGAGGGCGAATGGGGTGTTTATCAGGTCAAGTGAGCCAGATAACCTGATTTTAGAGTGTGTTTGAAAAGGCATTCGACCTTAATGTGGATGGACAGCCAAGCGACCAACCATCAAACATTTCTCTGAGATTCATCTAAATCAACTATTGGTCAGCTTTGTCGACTTTCAGCCACCGACTGCACATGTCTGGCAAAATCCGGATAGTCCTCCATCTCCTGTTCAAAATCCTCTCGTTCCAAAACAAACAGTTCACAATAGGTCAGTGTTTTGACGGAGGCGGTTCGTCTGACTTCGTTCAGCAAAGCAATTTCGCCAAAAAAGGCACCATCTTTCATCACCGAATAGACCTGTCCCGTCTCCTCAGAAAAGGCCTCTAATTGACCGGACTTAACGAAGTACATCTCGTTCCCAATTTCGCCTTCCCGAATCACATAGTGACTGGGTGGATAGACCTCCGGTTTTAACCGGACAATAATCTGCTCAATGAAGGCTGGAGATGCGTCCTGAAAGATGGGCACCGATTCCACTAGCCCTCGGTGAAGATGTAGAGCTATCTGAGCTTGAAGACCTTCCGGTAAATCTACCAGGTCGTCACCACCTGTGCTGNTTCCCTTATTATATTCCCACATGTATTGGTAGTAGTCCATCACCCGTCTTTGGATGGANCGGGGGATGTCTCTCTCCCGCATGTAGGTCTGCACTCGATCCAATTTCTCGCGAAATCGGGAGAGGCTGGCATTCAGGTTTGAAATCAGAGAGGCCACATTACCAATAACGTATGCGTACATCGAAACCCCTAACATCATGACAACAATAGTAAATCCCAGTTTCAAGATGCTGGTCGGCCGTCCGTCCTCCAGGGCGGAGATATCACCGTACCCAACCGTCGTCAGGGTGGTAACGGACCAGTATAGGGAGAGTAAATACTGCTCGAACATCTCCTTGCGCACCTCTATATCGGTTGATTGCTCAATACCCAGCCACAAACAGGCAGTCCAGTGTTCAACGATAAAAATTATGGTGAACAGGCGTGTCATCCGGACCAGCAGCGGGTTAAAGTCGACATCGTGCTCCCAGGTCTTAAAGATTAAAAAACCGTCTGGCAGACGTAGTAAGCGGGGTAAACGGAGCAGCAGCATCAAAGCTTGTTGAGATGGAAAGAATAATCGAATCAGAAAATCTATCGGTACACTTGAGAGCAGATGACGCCAAAACCAACTTTGGAGATATCTTTGCCGAATCTGTCGCCGATCGTCGATAAATTCACCCCTGACAACATAACCGGTATTGAACCGTAGATAGATATCCAGGATAAAAATCAGGTCAGAGACCAGATCAAATAAAAATGCAATGGATGTTGGGATCAGGACAAATTTGGTGAAAAACTGGAAAGGGATGACAACACAGTTATATAGAATGGACAAGATGAGCAGGCCATTCCAAAACACAATTTTTCTCGATTCTGGATGAAGCGTTTTCATTAGATGGGGTTTCAATTAAGGAATTAAACGCTATGGACTGGAGGCCCATAGATTTACGAGCCGACTGAAAGTCAGTGGCTAAAAGCGAAAATCTCTACTCGACAACCAAATGCCGTCTCCAGGGGTCAGAGTGCTCCAAAGTCAAAGCAGCAGTGATAGGCGGGATCTCCCGTAGTTTCACCTCATCGGTGACGTGTCCTGCACTAAAGGCGACCTCCTCCAATAGCCCAGAGATACTGGTCCTAATTGTGGGAACCCTAGTTGTCTTAGTTTGTAGGAGCTACCTTTGAGTCGACGGACAGCGTTACCGGCCCAGTGTTTAAGAGGATCAGAGATATACAGGTGTAGGTGATCCAAACTAAGTCGGTCTGAGATAATCTCAATGTGAAGAGCGTGGCCTATCTGACGAATGATTTGACGGATGCGGAACCTCATCTGCTTTGTCCCTACAAACGACGCTACCCCCCACCTGTCCTGCGAATTTCCACCACTTTTCCAAAGGGGTGCCCTTAAAACCCTGTCAACACAAAGTAGATCATTGAGCGATATATCTCAACGGGTGAAAATATTCTTCACCCGCCTCAACCTCAACTGAAAACCAGGACCTCGGTGCTACTTCGCACCTACAATACAACAAAAACCGTGGTGGATAGCCCTGTTATTCTTATTCGGAATTAGACTGGTTCTAGCTGCTCAATCGTTCAACCGTCAGGTAGTAGGCGCCGGCTAATGTGTCGCCTTCTGTATTGTACCACCAACTCTTGAAGGTCGTGGCGCCCGTTTCCAGTTCTGTCTCAAACGTCACCTGGGTGGCATCCGGCGCAACGGGTTGCTGTTGCTCGATATCGCCGGCCTGCAACCAGGCCGAAGCCACCGGTAGTGCCTTGCCTTCCGGCCAGGAACCATCCAGTCCCTGCATCACCGGTGCCGGAGCGGAGATGCCGAGTTCCGACTCTTGCGGCCATCGACGCAGCGTCAGGCTATAACGGCCCTCTTTAGCTACCTCTACGTGCCAGGTGCCGCTATCCATTACACAGCCGCGAATGTTGCTCTGATTGTCAGCGTAGACCCAGGCCCAGTCGCAACTACAGAGTCGCATCGGGTTTTCGTTGGCCGTACCGATGGTCAGCGGATAGTAGCGGTCCAGATTTTGACCCACACCGTCCCACCAAGCCTGATAGTGATCGTGCAATCGGCTAACGATGTCGGGATGGTCCGCAGACAGGTCGTTGCTTTGGCCCGGATCAGTGTTGACATCGTAGAGTTCGTGGCCGTTGACCAGTCGCCAATGCTGCCACATAACGGCAGCTTGGTCTTCTGCTGTATAGCCCCAGATGCCTTCGTTGGGATGGCCGAACTGAACGACAGAAATTCGTTCGGTTGAGACCGGTTGACCCGTTTGCAGTGGGTCGGCTAGTGACAGGCCGTCGAAGCTCAGTCCGTCTGGCAGATCGAGCCCGCAGAGGTCGATCAGGGTGGGCAGCAGATCGGTGCCGCGAGTCAGGCCCTCAACATCACGTCCGCCCTGAATGTTACCGTCAGGCCAGCGGACGAAGAAGGGAACGCGGTGGCCCCCTTCGTAGAGCGACGATTTTTTACCCCGCATATCGGCGTTAAATACATTCTCACCTGAAGCCGTTCCGTTGTCGGTCATGAAAATCAGGATCGTATTCTCATGCAGTCCATTCTGGTGCAGGTACCGGTCCAATCGGCCAAGATTCTGATCGATGTTGGCGATCATGCCAAAAAAACTGGCCTCGTTGGCTTTGACCTGGTCTCGATAAGGATCCCGGCAGTGATCCGGCACCCACAACGGACCGTGGGGCGCATTGGTGGCGATATAGGCTAGGAAGGGCTGATTGTCACAACGGCCGATCCAGTCCATAGCCTGCTCAAACCAGATGTCGGTACAGTAGCCCTGGTATTGCTCAATCTGATCGCCGTGGCGGTATCGGTCGTCGAAATAGTCGTTGCCGAAGTAGTCGGCAGCAGAGGTAATACCCCAGGACGGATGGTGGATAGTCTCCTGAAAACCGCGATCCTGAGGGCGGTAGGGATAGTTGTCACCCAGGTGCCACTTGCCGAAATGACCGGTATAGTAGTCGTTGTCAGCAAAAATATCGGCCATAGTGGGCAGATCGGGGCGGAGCAGCGACCGCCCCATGCAGACAAACGAAGCGCCGTTATACAGAGCGTCCCGTCCAGTCAGCAGTTCACCCCGCGTGGGCGTGCAAACGGGCGCCACGTGGAAATCGGTACAGCGGACACTTTCACTGTGCAGTTGGTCCAGGTTTGGGGTGTGNANAACCGGATTACCCAGGCAGGAGAGGTCGCCGTAGCCNTGGTCGTCGGTCAGGATGAAAATNACGTTGGGTTTGGTCGCATCGCTCATTGGATACCTCCCAAGAGTGGTGGATCTTGACGGGTGGAAAGGGTTAAGTACTCTAAACTACAAACTGGCTCAGGTAGCGNTGGCTCTGGATCAAGGAGGCTTTTCGCCGTTCCAGCGAGCCCTCGTAGGCCCGATCCTCGACCTCCACACAAACCGCCCCCTCGTAACCGGTATCGGTTAGAATGGAGAAGAATCTGCCCCAGTCGACATCACCCATCCCTGGCAACTTGGGAGTATGGTATTCTGACGGGTTGGCCAGAATACCGACCTGGTTTAGCCGATCACGGTCGAGGCGAACATCTTTGGCGTGGACATGAAAAAGTTTGTGGGCAAAATCGGCTAGGGGTTGGGCATAGTCAATCTGCAACCAGATCAGGTGAGAAGGGTCGTAGTTGAGGCCGAAATGGTCGCTGGGAATCGATTCGAACATCCGTCGCCAGATGGTGGGAGAAAAAGCCAGGTTCTTACCGCCNGGCCACTCATCGTCGGTGAAAAACATGGGGCAGTTTTCGATGCCGATGCGGGTATCGTTCTCTTCCGCCAGGGCGATTAGCGGTTTCCACGTCTGTTCAAACTGAGGCCAGTTGTCGTCGATCGAACGGGTCCAGTCCCGGCCGATAAAGGTATTGACGTTATTCAAGTCCAGTGACTTGGCCGCCCGAATCGCACTTTTGATATGGTCGGTGTAGGTTTTGGCCTCTGCAGCNTCAGGGGTTAACGGGTTGGGATAGTAGCCTAAGCCACTGATACTAACGCCGGTCTTCTCGACCAACTGGTGGACCTGGNCGATTTCCGCCTCATCCAGGTTTGCCACATCGATGTGGGTGACACCCGCATACCGGCGCTCGGCTTTCCCTTTNGGCCAACACATGACTTCGACACAGTCGTAGCCGGNCTCGGCGGCAAAGGCCANCACCTCGGTCAAGGACAGTTCTGGTAGAATAGCACTGACAAATCCAAGCTGCATTTTTTTCTNCCTTTAATTATGTNGTTAATTGTCGTTTGTTGTTTCTTGCAGGTAATCTCCATTTTCAGAGCTAAGTTTCCCACTTTAGAATGACGCCCAGAGATTGATCGCGCTGGTCGCGCAACAATCGGTAAGCGGTTTCCGCATCGGTGTAGGGAAGTTGATGAGAGATTAGGTGGTCCACATTCAGCGTTCCCTGACAAATATATTTTAAGATCTGGGCCCGGTTGTANTGCTGGGTCCAGGGGAATATAGCCGTTGGCGTGGTGGGGCATTTGGGTTGATGGGCGCCGATCATGACCAGTTCTTTTTCGTGGAACGGCATCAGGTCCAGTTCCACTTTCCGATGCCAAATCGACCCCAACAGCACGATGCGCCCCCCGATCCGCATCAGGTCAAACAGTTCGGGGAGTAGATCAGGATAGCCGGANGCTTCGATCACCACATCCAGGCCACGCCCCTCAGTCAACTGTTGGACCGGGCTTTTCAGATCACAGGTAGTCGGATTCAAGACATGCGTGGCGCCGGAGATGNCAGCCTTTTCCAGCCGNTGGTCGATCAGATCAACTGCTATGGNCTGNTCGCATCCNGTCAGCTTAGCCAGTTGCAGTGCTAGTTGACCGACCACGCCCATGCCGGTAATCATCAAATGTTCACCGAACTCGAGTTTGGCTTTGCGGACACCGTGTATCGAGACACTGCCCAGGACGCCAAAAGTGCCAGCGGCAAAAGAGGCCCCCNCCGGCAGTTTAACCAGAGATTGTGGGGCGGCAGAAACGGTGACATGGCTGGCGTGATGNCCCAGTGAAAGGACTCGGTCACCTACCTGATAGCCTTCGACACCATCGCCCAGGGCCAGGATNCTACCCGCATTGGAGTAGCCGGGAGTAAAGGGTTGTTGCCGNTCCTGTTCCTGGGTACCCAGTTCGGTACCGGCGCTGATCAGAGTCGAGTCNGTCTCGATCAATACCTGCTGGCTGGAGGGGAGATCGACCTCAAAAGTGTCGATCTCAACCGTATTGTCGGGCCGAACCAGCAGACGATGACCGTATTTTGGGATTGGTGATATNGCCATTGNTTGTTCCTGTTAGATCATGTCGCGAGAGCGCAGATATTCGAGGCTCATCCGGGCCGATTCCAGTGGCGAACGAGCGCAACGATCCTGTTCGACCACGTACCATTCAACACCCGCTGCTGGCGCAGCGGCAAAGATGCCGTCCCAATCCAAAATNCCGTGCCCGACCTCCGCAAATGGGTACTCCTCGTCTGCCGGGGCCGGTGCCCGATCCTTGATATGCAGGCGCGGTAGACGACCAGCATATTTATTGATGTAGGCCACCGGATCTTCNCCACCCACCTGCACCCAATAGGTGTCTAACTCGGCCTGGATATCGGTCTCTGGAATGGTGTCGAATAGATAGTCGAGGCCGTATTGTCCATCGACCTTGTCCTCGAATTCAAAGGCGTGGTTGTGGTAGAGAATACGAAGCCCAGCTTCGGACGCTTTGGCACACCCTTCGGCCAGTCCAGCCACCACCCTTTTCCAGTCGCCATCGCTCTGGCGTAACTCCCCACCAATACCGCACATCAGTGTATTAATGCCGAGTTCGCTGCAGCCTTCAACAACCTGCGACAAATTGTCTTGCAGATCAGCGGTAGAGGTACCACTACCGATCAGGATTAAGTTATTATCAGCCAACAGAGAGAGATAATCCTGGTTAGACATTCCGGCTGGTGTTCCACCTTCAACCCCCTGGTAACCGATCTCGGCCACAGCTTTGATGATCCGGACCGGATCTTGTGCTAAATCTTCTCGAACAGTATAGAGTTGTAGTGCAATTGGAATCATGATTNGACCTCGCTGAAAAACGTAACTTTAGNCCTCAATACTTGAGGCCTAAACAATTTGAGTCCTCGACTTAAAAGTCGTATGACCTGNGGCTTAATACTAGCACAGTTAATCGGTTTTGCCAACCTGTTGCTGGCGGAGATGGCCAAACGATCCAACTGGAATTTAACTGCTTGAAACNGAGGCGATCGTTATGGTTGAANGATCTCTGTCGCTGCTCCTCAATGACTCTAAGANCTGNGATTATGCGACGGAAAGTCGGAGCGGATTGAAGATNACNCCTCAACATCATTGGCCTGTCGAACGAATTTCGACATGATCGAGACCTTCCTCTAGCGGCAAAGGCACCAGAGTTTTTGTTTTGTGAGAGATGTGCATGGCTGTGATTACCTCCAGCGCTTTCAGACCATCGCTTCCGGTAGAGACACTCTNCCGATCTTCGAGCAGGCAGTCCACCGCTTCCNGGGTCGCGCTGTAGAAATAGTCGTCCAGTTCNAGATCCTCGGGCATATCAGCGACAGGGGAGAAGTCGTAGCGGCTACCGTACCCACCGCTAGCCTCGACCAAAGGACCGTATTCCCAGATACCGCGCCTTTCGCAGAAATGGATTTGTCCCTCGGTACCGGCGATAATGGTATCGCTTAAAGATTGTCGACGGGTGGCGATACAGTTGATGAAGACAACCACCCCTCCGCTACAGGCCACCATTCCTCCTCCTCCCGGATCGGCGACCGGTTCGTCGTTGAGAAATCCCGACACCCACTGCGGTTCTGCGTCGGTGAAATAGAAGGCGTAGTCCACCGTGTGCGTACCGTTGTGCAGTAACGGCCTAGCACCGGAATAGGTGATAGTCCTGACCTCTCCCACCTTACCTTCACTGACCATCCGCTTCAGCTTACGATAGTGGGGCAAAAAACGACGGGTATGATCAACGATTAGCCTGCAGCCATGTTCAGCACAGGACTCCACCATCTTGCGTCCTAACTCGACACTGATGGCCAATGGTTTTTCAACTAGAATTACCTTGACCCCGGCTTCCGCCGCATCGATCACCGGCTGATAGTGATGGAAATTATGGGTAGTAACACTGACGATATCCAGCTTGGCATTTTCGTACATGGCCTGGGCTGTCTCATATCGATGCTGATTAGGAACCTCCCATTCATCTCCGAACTGTTGTAACCTTTGTGGATTGATATCGGCTACGGCGACCAGGTCGGCTTCCGGACAACGGCGGTAGCCTCCGGCATGGGAATTATCCCGTCCGCCCAATCCGCCTACACCGCCTGCACCTACGATACCGACGCGTAATTCCACTGCTGACATACTGTTTCTCTCCCGCTTTGATGTTTTTCGGTTATCCTAAACTGTTGATGACTGTTTCAGAGGCAAACACTTCATCCTGTCATCACCCATCAGATGTTTCTACTCATTTCCAGACGAACCATGTAGGCTTGTAGCAGGCCATCATCGTCGGAGTTAAAGAAGCCGGTACGTCCGTCGGGAGAAAGGAAAGGGTGAATATGACTGCCCTTTTCCCACGAGGAACGCGGATTAAGCAGGTAGGTCATTTCTACTAGCGGATCGGTTTCATTCTCCGGTATCTCTCCCAGGTAGATGGCACCACCGCCGTCTCTGGGACCTGCATCGGTGATTAACCGTTTCCCTTCGATGTCAGTGGCAAAATGGTAGTAGTCAGGATGCGGGATCTGGCGTGACAGGTCGTTGCGTTGAGCCTTCGGCGTCTCGATGCCCGTGTGGCCACTATGCTCGGAGGCTCGTGCTTCAATCAGCCGGCAACTACGTGGCGTTCGTGTTGAGGTACTGGTCAAAGCGCGCTGGCTTCTACCAATCCAGCATTGATGCCCCTGGCAGAACTCGTTACCGTCACGCCCCCAGGGCAGATTTCGGAAATTGGTGCCATCGTCGTGGATAACATGAATATCGGCGCCATCTCCACCGACCAACCGGGTGATCTGACCGGATCTGTCACAGATGTTATCGTGATTTTCCTGGATCAGAATATCGTGTTGCACCTCAGCATCCAGCGACCGGCTGTACTGCGGGTGCATATTGCACCACGTTTGACCGTTAATTACCAGTTCTACACTGGCCTGTTCCAGGTCGAATACCATCAATCCCCAGGGCGCATCTATGGTCTCTCCATCACCCAGGAAGGCCGAGATGGCTAGCCGTTTACCGTCGGAGGAGATGGTCGAAAGCGGATACGGTCGACTGGGTCGGAAATCGGTGCCGGGTAGCGACGAATCAATGACCTGTATTGTTTCCCTACTGGTACTGTCCAAATCGACTTTTTTCAGGATTAAGCGGCCACCGTTCAACTCTGTTTGATTGACAAAATAGTAAAGCGTTTTACCATCAGGTGAAATAGATGGAGCGGTGGCACCAGTTTCAGTTGTGATCGGCGTCAGGTGGCGGTTTCCCGACCGGGGTAGGTCACAGGCATCCTCCAAATCGCAGATCAAGTACTGGTGTTCAGGGTCGGTTGGGTCCGATCCATGCGGATGGGCTGACCGATGCAGGATCAGTCGCTTTGAATCCGGAGTGAAGATCTGTGCCTCCATATAGATATGGGAATTCGGCACCTCGGGCTCAGTGGTTAGTTGAATGACCTCTAAACCTTTTGGACTGTTTTTATCCAAGAGATCAGGCCGGACTTTCATGGGATTTCTCCTGTCTTGAGTTCGTTCTTGATTGATATCGGTTGTTTTTAGAAGATTAACTTCATTGTATGATCAGTAATTTATACTAGCACAGTTTGCCATTTTTGCCAACTTATCGACATAGTAGACGGGTGAATTACAGGTAAGTTAGGCTAAGCAGCCTCTGAAGTTTGACTAAAGAATTTAGGATGACTTGGAAATTTGCTACAGTAGAACTTGACAAAACATTAGGTTAACGGGTATGATGTGGGAACTTTGTTCAAGGGTGGATGTTAAGATGAGTGCGACTTTAACGAACCTAACCGGGATTCGGAATTTCTCCTCTCTAACACGAAATCGGAGTCGACAATCGATTGCTAATCTGCGTAGAGATGCGGATCTGGTAGTTAACTCGCCGAGTACAACAGAGGCTGACTCCGCTAATCTCCAATCCCAAGCCCAAGTTGGAGATGCCCGACAAACTCAGTTTCTAACCGACTCCTATACCGCCTCTGGTTTTAATCGCCAAACGCGAAACCAAAGCCTATTGATGAGGCCATTGCAGCCGGCGCAGCAGCCGGCGCGTCGTGGCCGTCGCCTGAAAGCGGCAGAGTCCGCCCAACCTAAAATTTCATCAGCTACAGAATTGGAAGAGGTTCTCGGTCAGATTGGACAAGCAAATCAGAGTCTACAAGAGGAATTTAAAACCCTGGATCGCCTACTAATAGGCCTCCAAGAACAGGTTGATAACTTTGACGCTGATGACCAAAAAGATGCCTTTCTCGACTCCACACTGGTAAGAATTGACAGCTTGATTGTCAATCTGGAGCGACTGCTTCCTCGGGTTGGAGTGCGGGATCAACTGGTGATCGAACTTCAAAACCAACTTACTCGCTACAGTCACTTCAGTGGTCAACATACGCCCTCCGACCAAACTGCGGCCGATCTGCTTAGCCAAGCTGGGGATTTTCAAGTAGAAGCTCGACGGGCACGAGATGCG
>PACG01000199.1 GCA_002699335.1 Candidatus Poribacteria bacterium | reverse complement strand
TCGTGGTCGTGATCGTGATCGTGATCGTGATCGTGATCGTGATCGTGGTCGTGGTCGTGGTCGTGATCGTGTGTGGTCATTTTTCGCTAGCGAATAAACTTGGCTAGTGCGTCCTTAAATTTGTCTAAGGGCTCTTTCTGGTCACCATCTTGAACGGCCTCCGTAATACAGCGTTCCAGATGTTCTTCCAGAATCNGTTTGCCGGTTTGTTGGAGCGCTGACTGAACAGCAGCGATCTGTATCAGAATTTCCGAGCAGTCTCTGCCTGAATCTACCATCTCCTTGATGCTACGAACATGGCCTTCAATGCGCGATAGTCGGTTGATCACATTTTTGGTGTGTATGTGTGAATGCAACTATATCCCAACCCCCTAGTGGGGATGTCTCAACGCTAATATTTTAACGAAGCAATGGGAATATAACAAGTGAGGACCTTCCGTACAAGTCTATTTTAGCAAAGGAGGAGGAAACAAGTTCCANAAAAACTTGGATAATCAGTAATTATTGGTTGAGCCGACCAGAATATCTACTTGTGTTCTCACGTCCCACCATATGTTGCTTGTCCTTGAGATACCGGTTCACTGTGCCACCTGTAGAAGCGTGACATGTAACATCCTACTACATTCACAAACAATTCACCTTCCCCATGCCCTTTTCATACAGTTCTGTTCTCTTTGGAGAACCGGAGCGAGCAAAAAGCCTTTTTTATCAGAATCGAATTTGTAACTCTTCTTTCATTCCAATCAAGGATTATTTCAAAAAGTATCGTTCCAAGCCCCATCCAAAAATAAAGATCAGCAGCCCAACGCCCCACAGTTTTACATCCATAACTTGTGGAAACTTGGTAACAAATCCGATGGCAATAGCTAAAAGCCCGCTGGCTTGGACCACCTTGCTGAGGTAAAACAGCATATGTGGCTAGATCTCTGACTCTAAATTGAGTTTTGCCAGATCATAGAANATTTGGGTATTATCCCGAAAGCAACGATGCTGGATGACAATCGTCCATCCAAAGTGTAACCAAGCGATGAAAAAGAGAAGGGCATGAACCCAGGTGGAAATGACCTCGGTGTGAACACCACCGCCGATGATAAATAGCACCATCACCAGTATTATGTTCAATAGTGTAGGGGGGTAAATTACTCGCTTGATGGCAATAGAACGATAATGATAGTCAGACGGCAAACAGTGCATCTGAGTAAATTCTTTGACGCTGACCCCTGTACCAACAAAGAAGAAAATGATTAGAGTTTCAGTGAATAAATAAACGAGAGAAGTCAATAAGGCAAACTGAAGGTGTGGGAGTCCAAAAATGTCAAATTGAAAGTAGCCTTGGATGCCAGTTACAAGAAGGGACAAAAAAGAAANGCCCGTTAGTAAATAACAGGCATACATGAAAANCCACACAATAAAGCGACGATATCCTCTTAGCCGTTAAAGATCTTGCGATACTTTGCCAAGGAGGANAGTACAGAAAGAGTAGCTAGATCTCAATCACGGCTGNGTCACTACTTCCACTGAGCACAGTCGCTGGAATAAATTTGTCGAAAATCTCTACTTCAGGAAAGGCTGCTTGAAAATCTTGTAGCGGAAGCATATGGATGGCATCCCAGGTCAATTTGGTACATACCCTCGCGCAAATGGAACATCCAATGCACTCATTGTACCGAACTCGAACTGGTGGGATCGGTGAACTAAATGTATGTTCTTCTTTTGGTGTTACTTCAATGCAATCAACAGGACAAAATGGCACGCAGACCTGACACCCTGTACAATTGCCNTCGTCGACGACGGCCATCGTCCTGGGTTTTCTTTTCTTNTGCGAGATTTCGTCTGGCAGGTCGGCGACAGGTTTATAATGGTCGTATNGTNTCGTTTTCATCAAAAAAAGCCTTAGTAAGAACTCACAATATACAATAACATTAAAGCCTCGGCTGTTCAACCAAAAAACGAAGTCTAGGATTGTTATTTTCGATTGGTAAGGATTTAGTTACCTATGCTAAAATGAAATATGGTAAGTTGATTCCTTTAGAATAATTGGAATAATAAGGGACATGCCCATGACTCTTGACCAGATACGGTTGGATGCAGCCGACCTTTCGGTATACAATCCCTACCTTTCTTCTTCGCAGCCGTTACTATCACCAATTTCACCTCGACCAAGTGAATGCGATTTGGGTTGGAGAGACCGATGGTGGCTATATCAAACTTGTGCCCAAAATTTGTCGCTCAATTACTGGCACTTTNCTTCTCCACCTGAGGCTATACGTGTCGGCGAGGCATCTCGGAATCGGCTGTCGGCACGACAACGGTTTATCAATGGAGTTCGCCAATCCGTTTATCAACCGGCTCCCGACTTACTGATGGCAGATCGTGTCTGGCGGACCGAGCAGAATATCCTATTAGTTCAGGAAAATGTGTTGGCCTTGGTAGCCGAGTCAGGTAGGCAAATCGAGATTGAAACGACGATTGCAATTGCGAACCGGATTTTGGCGAAGATTGAAGCCCAATTGGCAATTGACTCGTAATATCTCTAACGCTACATTTCTCTAAGTTTAAAGGGTAACTCATACACATATATGTGCTGGAAATGGCGATGTGTTCAGATCTTTCTAATACTCCTGTTCTTGGCAACCCTCCCTGTCCAGAGTAAAATTCATCTGATTTTGGCCATTGACAACTCGGAGGCGACAAACAAGATAGACCCAAATGGATATCGTTGGGAATCAGCGCGATTGGCAATCGACCAACTTCAGGTGGGTGATGGGTTGGAGATTATTAACTTGTCGAGGCCCCACCAGCCACTGGTTAACGAAAAAATTCTAACCGGTCATTTCTCCCAAAAAGAACAGTTGAAGAAAAATCTTGACATTCCCTCCAAGCGCCATTCGGAGGTTAACACTAAAGAAGGTCTTCAATACCTTTGGGATCGGCTCAATAATCCAACTCAGTATAGAGATCNACTGAACCCTACAGGGGTAATCGTTTTGGCCTATCATACTAACCAACTTGATTTGCGAGAGCGCAATAGTGCCACAATTGAAGCTATCTCTCTGAAAAAATTAGATCTGCAAACTCCAGTGGATTTGTTAACCCGTGTTTCGCAACTGTTGAATCAGNTGCATGGTTATACAGTTTCTGTGGTGCAACCCATCACCAAACTCCAACCGTTTGACGCTTCGAGTTTTTTAGTACACGATCCTCGGATTGAGGAAATCCAAGTCCAGTATCTGTTTAAATCTAGCGAGGAGCTATCAGCCATCGAAGTTAGAGATGCTTTGGGGGAGTTTGTTTACCATTATGCAGAGTCGAAAAACTTGAAACTCTATACGATTCCAAATCCACCATTGGGAAATTGGAAGGTAACGTTTCAAAACTTAGACCAAGTTTCGCAGGTTGTAAGCACCCGGATTAACGACAAACTGGATCTGCCAGAGCTAGTTTTTAAAAAACCAGAAGAGAAGCAATGGCCGATTGAACTGCGGGTACAGGCTGAAAAGTCGTTTGAGTCGGCGGGTATAGCGATGCACTTAGATGTGATTTACGCTACGGTTAGATTACCAGATAACACCGATCAACAACTTCAGTTAACCTCCGTTCCCTCAACTTCTACTCCGTCGTTTAGTACAGTTTACACCCCACTAGAAAATGGCGATTATTATATTACTATCGACCCTAGCACCGCTTATGTAGTAACACCTCCTCGTCGGCTTGTGAAAGTTGTTCCTGCCGCTAAACCTGATCCNCTNCCATTTATGTTGGCTGTCTTAGTGGTCGTTGGCGCGATGGCAACTGGTGGAGTGATNGTGTTGGGAGCAATGAGACAAAGTGAACAAGATAATGTAGAATTCNTTATGTCGGATGATTTCGCGGATCTAGAATTGAAAGAGGANGATGCGACGACTACAAGTGAAAAACAAGCTGACGCTTTTCTAGATCCAAAAATAGCAGCACCGAACGACGTTGAANAATTCATGGCAAATGACGCTCAGACGGTTGCCACGCCGACTGAAAACATGGAATTAGNCATTAACACTGAAGCTGATGAAGATATCGCAGATGCTGATTTGGAAGAGGAGCTGGAAGATCTAGTTGGTTACGACGATATCTTACAGCTAATTTCTGGAATGCATACATCTAGCGAAGATGATGAAGACGATCTCGAGGGCAATAACGAAGCTGATAAGATTTGGCAAGAATTGAACGATAGTGCCGACGACTTCGACGACTTCGACGACTTCGACGACTTAAGTGATTCTGGTGATGATAACGCTGACTTGATTTTAGATCTAGATGACGAAGATGACTTTGATAATTTAGATGACCTTGATTTGGGTTTAGATGATTCAGATGTAGAAGGAGAAAAACCTTCGCTTTCCGACACGAATGATGACGAAGATGCTTTATCGCCCAATAGATCGGACACTGCTCCTATTAGCGAGTCACCAACCACTTCAATAGATGCAAAGGATAGGGCATCNAACCCGGACAAGCTGGCCAGCGCAGCGAATACCCTAAGTTCTGATTTGGAAGCAACTGAATTGGAAGAATTACCCAACGAAGAAGACTCCTTGAAGCTANAATCCGAATCCAATNAGAATGNGATTAACGACCTCATTGCCAATCAGTCTCAGGTCGAGGATCTGAAAGAGTTATTAGAAAGCCAAGAGTCGATTCTAGATTCTAATGATGCAAGCGAAGACGATAATATAGACCCGGCGGAACATAATCTGGCTCTCGAAACAGGGTTAGAGGAAAAAACAAACAATGAAAACACCAATTTATTAGAATTAATAGATTCGACCGCTGATCAAGAATCAGAATCCTCGCTATTAGACGACTCAGACCCAATCGAGAAGCTAGAGACAGAAACTTCTGATTTAGAAGTACCCGGAGAGGAATCGAAGCAGAAAGCCGATTTAGTGGATCAAATTGATTCAGAATATCCGACTGATGAGCCTGAACCGTCAGAAATATCCGCTCATACTTCTGCACCTGCGGATGATCTATCATTAGAGGACACNACNGCGTTAGGAGATGGACTATCCTTGGAGCCGGTGCCAGCTGAACAAGATGCAGATACGAACTCCACCGAGGTATTGTCCCAGAGATCGTCTCCCGACGAGAATGATAGTGGTGACGATTCATCATTGGATTCGATTATGGATATGGTNTCAGATGATGACAACGATCCACTGGCGGCTTTACTCGCTGAAACGGAGGAATCATCCGGTGATACATCTCTAGAAGAATCTCCGGCCGAGGAAGAGTTTCATGATCTGGTGGAAGAATGGCCTGAATTACAGGCAGAAAAGCCTGAAGTGGATGCTGAATCTTCTTCAGTGGATGAGGAGTTTGAGGAACCNAATTTTGAGAGTGAACCGTCAGCCAATCCGATTGAGTCAGTCCCAGATCAACTCGAGAACGAGGTAGCCGATCACCTAGACCCGGTCGATGTGACATCGGTTCCAGTTGCAAATGCTAACCAGATAGGGGCTCAGTTAGATAATGAACCGTCAGAAGTATTAGAAGTAATGGAACCGGTCAGATTAGCATCAGATCAACAGACCAAAGAAGCGGAGCAACCTGATGACGTGGAAGATGAAGACCTACAGAATCTACTTCACCAAATAGAGGCTATTAGCGAGGATAATTCAGATCAATCAGCACAAAATCCGACCATTTCAGATCAGACAGAACTTCGATCGAGGCCGCTCCCCCGTCATCGTAGCAGAGCAGATCNGCGTCGTTCATCAAACCGTCACTCAGCTCAAACTTCGGAATCAGAAGTGTCTATGTCTCGCCCAAGGGAAGCAAAGAAAGAGCAAGTGGCATCGACAGACATCGACGAGGTTTTGGCGGCAATAGACAGATTGCGAGAGACAGATTAGCCCCTATTCAACTAGAATCTGGCCAGGAGAGAGAAGCGGTGAGTTGGGCCAAATTGCCCCATAAAGATGAAGGCATAATCGATCTGAAAATTGCCAGCACTGGCCCCAAGACCGGCCGTTACACCAGAAACCGCGCCTAAGTCATTTCCACCAATTATATATTTATATCCTGACCGAACATGGAACCATTTTAGAGCGGTGAAGGCTAAACCAATTCCCAGACTAATGTTATTGTCTGAAGGGCGATTGAGATCAGCGGCAATCACAGCGGCGTCTTTTAACATTTCGTAGGCAACGCCGACCTTCAAATTAACGGGAAGTAGAAACGATTCCTCAATGAAGCGGGTCCGCCCCAAGTGCTGCAAGTTGAGGCCTATCGAGAAAGGCCCATCTTCACCGTTACGATCTGGGAAGGTATACAGTCCACCAATATCCAGTGCTAACGCGNTGGCTTCAGCCGCCTGAGCTGAAGTGGCCTCCGTTGAACTTCGCAGCTGTTCGGCTTCATTTCCACTGAGAATCTTTTCTCTGACCCATTTGATATTCCCGCCGACAGATAGAAAACCGAATTTCCGTGCCATTGAGAGTATCAAGGCTAGATCGTAAGGGTGAAAGGGTTTAGTTTCATTCCCGTTTTCGTCTCTGCCAATTAGCTCACCATAACTGAGATAGATCAAACTCCCTGCCACAGCCCCTAAATCTCCCAACGGTCGGGCGAANCCAATATATTCGTGGTTGATATCACCAAACCATTCATTGTGCATAAAGCCAAACTGAGATTGGCGTACGCGGGTCAGTCCCGCTGGATTCCAAAAAGTCGCATACAGGTCATCAGTGTGTGCAACTTGAGACTCACCCATGCTAATACCTTCTGCCCCAACCCCGATTTTCAGGAATGTCATGGCACGTGTTCCTGCATTTTCGTGTATGCCAGCTTCTATTGGAGAAGGAAAGATTACAGCATAGCCGACCAATAAGCAGACAAACAGGATGTAAGTGGTAATGTGGAGGCCAACTATGATTTTCCGATTTGGGATTTGAGTTAAGATCCAGTTCGAAAAAACTTTGACAAACAAGGTTTTCAACAAAACCTAAATTCCTTCCTGACGATGTTTTTTGCCTATCCTTTGTAACCATCCCCAAACACGAGGTGTTTCTTTGGTTGTTTGGTCTTTGGGTTCAACTACGGATGTAGCCGTAGCCGCTAAAGGGGGAGCGGATGTATCCACATCCACCAAATCTGAAATATCCTGCAAGCGTGTTTGTGCCAGATCTACTAATTTTGAATTAGATGACACACTCAAAATTTTTTGGTAATCCTGTTTCGCCGCCAGATATTGCTTCCCTTTCCGGAAAACGTTANCACGATGGTAGTAATCGAAATGTCGATCTGGGGCTAACTCAAGTGCTCGTGTAAAATCAATGGCAGCCAGTTTATATTGACCAATCTGATCGTAACATTGTCCACGAATCTCAAAAACGTCGGGATCATCACAGCCCAACGTAATTGCCATTGTGAAATCGTCGATAGCTGATTTGGGCGCAGGATTGGACTTACCTCTGACATCTAACCACGCTTTGCCACGTTCAGCATAGGCTCTGATAAATTTGGGATCTAGAGATAAGACACGACTGAAGTCTCGAACGGCTTGTGGGACCTCATTTAATTTTCGGTAAAGTTCAAGACTAATGGAGAAGTAAAGATCCGGTTCAACGGTCTTCATAATTGAGGGAACTGTTTCTAACCCCAAATCCATAGCACGATTCCAACAATCCAGAACATTCCGTAGTTCTCGATAGCGTTCAGTTGGCTGTTGAGCCACTTTGGCATAATCCAAATAAGCATACCCCCGACTTATTTCGGCAACAGCTGATGTTTGTGATGATAATGTTTGCGACATTCGAACCTGAGAAGTGGATCTACCTGTGGAAAATAGATCCAGACTGTGTACCTCTCTAGTTTTTACGGAGTTTCTCCAACTTCTTGTAACAGGCACGTGCCTCCTCGTTGCGACCTAGCCGTTGGTAGGCAATAGCGAGGTTTTTAAGCGCATCAATGTCATTCGGCCTGGAGNCGANCGCTTTGTTATAACACCGAATTGCGTCATAAAAGCGTTCCAGTTCGTGATAGGCATTACCCAGGTTGTAATGAAGATCATCTGGCGAATCTNCGTCGGACTCATGAGCGTTTTCGTAACACTCGATCGCTGATGAATAGTTTCCCTGTTGGTGGTAAGCAACTCCTAAATTGTAGGAGATATCGGCATCTTCCGGCGAATATTCTAGGGCTTTTAGTAGATGCTCTATGGCTTCCTTCCCTCGATCCAGTTTCAAGAGCGCTTTGGATAAACCTGCACGTGCTCCTACTAGGGTTGGAGATCGATGGACAATATCCTGAAAAAGAAAGGCCGCTTGTTCAAAATCTCCCTGCGTGAGGTGTGTATTTGCAACCTCTAACTGTTGACTGACTTGGATATTCATAGCTACCTGCCTGGTCTATATGAAAGTATTAGGGGCATCGAAAATTCCTGCATTAATTTTACATCAAATCCCAAAGGCCGTCAAGATTTTGTAAATTTAACATNGGACAAAAGTTCNGGTACNCTTGCCGAAAACGAGCTCAGAAACTACCTGGAAAAAGAAAATCATGTAATGTCAATCTGGAAATTGGTNCCAATTGTTTGTGATTCAGGTTAAATTTATTTTGTGCTGAACATGCCCCTCAGTTATTTATCCAATAGTACAATAGTAAATGTGAACTCGTCGAGCATCATTTTGCACCAAAAGAGCGGCCCGGCTGTTGGTATATACATCAGATAAACCATGTCGTTGATGCTATGATGTATCTTGCCAACACCGAAGTGCCGTGGCATTTGATGCTGTCTGATTTTCCACCCGGGAAAACTGTTTGTCATCTTCTTTAGTCCATGAAATAAAAAGGTATTTGGGAAAATGCCTGGGACCAAATCAATAAAACAATAAAATTCATCTAAAAAACGTTTCCCTCAGCCAAATAATAGGATTATTGATGCTCAGAGGGTCAAGACGCAGCTGACCAATCAAGAGCGAGGGGGTGCTGCTAAAAAGGCCAACGGAAGGTGAGGCATGTTGTGGTAGAGATGCCGGGGAATTTACCCCATGTACCGGTCCATGCGGCCAACCTTAGCAAGACAAAAGAAGATTGTCAAATTTGTAGATGGGAGACTCAATCTGGCACTTCAAATATCTAGGTTAAAGATATATTTGCAATATTTAGCCAAACGATGGGTTGTGGAAAGAACTTTGGCTGGGTGGGGAATTTCAGGCAGTTGAGAAAAGATGTAGGAAATCCTGACCCCAAAGGAAGAGAAAATGATCCGTATTACCTCGCTAAAATTGCCCCTAGAAACAGGCGTATAATCTTTTGCCTAACAGATTCTTAGGATATATTCTCTGTCAATAGTGGGGTGGTCTATCTGTTAATCAACTATTTCAAACTGAGAATTTAAGGGCGAAGTTGATAGTTCACAACAGATTATGGGAATCGTGGAGATTTGGATATATGTCGTGCATACGGTTTAGCTACGGAGATTTACCGGAACAGAGTAGGTTTGGGCGAGGCCNCACCAATTAGGTTAGTATTGTGGAGTTCTTTTGGGTTGGGATGATCGTCAGTATATTCGCTCCTACAAATAGTATTAGAAGTCGAGGGCTCACTGGCCGTTCCTGTGTAGGCATGTCCAGATAGTTCCCGTGAANGCGGGGGGCGAGTGCGGAAATCCGGTTGCTTTCGCAGTATATACTATTTTTGGACTAATTAACTTGATTTTGTCAGATTAGATTTTGAGTTGATCGGTTCTCTTCTGCTTTAGCCTTCGGTAATGAGAGCATGGCGCTGAAGGTCGTGCCTAGTGCGGGCTTCTCGATCAGCTCAAGTTTTTCATGCTTGTCGAAGTGACACTTCGGTAGAATGACGTCCAAGATCGGGCGTGCGTTTTTAAGGATCAACAATGAAGCCTAGGACTTCCACTCCAACAGGAACAGCATCGCCCGAAATGTCAGGCTCGTNTGATAACTTGAAGCCACAACGCTGTGTGGAAGAAACAAATCCACTTTTAGTCGCTGGATCAGACAGTGACAATTTTTACAATTTGGCATGGCGCGCCTTTCGGCTAGGAACATATATGCCGCCAGTCTATAAGCAAATACTCCCGCTGCGTAAACCGCTACTGTGTGGATAGCGTCATAGCTTGCATCTTCTAAAAGCCAGAGAAGGATTCAGTTTTGTTCTGTTTCGTGAAAGTTACGCAAGCCTCTACTGTATGAGTGTTAAATATATATGACCATGGATTTGGCTACCAGCCACCTGTCTCTCTCGACCCCGATGGACATTCGTCTTAACATCACAAAGTCGGTAGATGTCACTTTTCCGTTGCGTTGGGGCATCATCGGAGCCGGCTCGATCTCCGCTCAATGGGTCATGTGCTTGCGCGAGTGCGAGGGGGCGACGGTAAGCGCCGTGGCGGCACGGTCGGCCGACCGTGCCAAGGAGTTTGCGGCCAAGTACGACATCACATTTGCCTACGGAAACTACGCNGAGATGGTGGCAGCTCCAGAGGTCGATATCGTGTACGTTGGGACGGTCACCAGACTCCACAAAGAGCACAGCCTTCTGGCTATTGAGGCCGGTAAACACGTGCTGTGTGAGAAGCCATTGGCGGAGAACGTCTCCGATGCACGAGCTATGTACGTGGCGGCAGCAGAGAAGGAGGTGATGCTGCAGGATGGCATGTGGACTAGGTTCTTTCCGGCGATGGAGCACGCCCGGGCTGCCATGGAGGCCGGTATCATTGGCGAGGTGGTAATGACCCAGTCTGACTTCTTCGATCCCATCTACGCTATCCAGGCCGCACCACTAGCGTTTGGAGCACAGGCAGTCCCGACCGCCATCGCTACCGCAGGACGCAAGGCAAGCGGTGCGATTGTGGAGTACGGTGATGACAAGTGCGCCATTCTGACATTTCCACCCTCTAACTGCGAACTAGCAGANGTGACAGAGTTCATCGGTACAAAAGGCCGGATCACCCTGGAACAGCCGGGGCACTGTCCAACACGGGTTACTATCCGAGTTCCGCCACCCAACGGAGTGCCCTCGCGTTACAGGACGGCTAACGCACCAGCGCCGGTACAGCACTTTGAGTATCCGTTGCCGGGAGCGGTGAGCATACCCAGGGCCTCTCCTAACCAACATGGTTTCCTNTACCAAGCNGAAGCAATCCATCGCTGCCTGGCCGCTGACTTACGTGTATGCCCACAATACAACCAGGAGGAATCGTTGCACGCGATGGACCTATTGACCGAGATCAACAAGGTTAAGCAGGCTGCAGCGCAACGCTAGTAGCGAAGGCCCATGCAAACCGCGGTTGATTGTGGAGGGATTGCGATATCCTTCTTACCCTCTGGATCCAATCAGAGATTCGACCGCCAGAGTGAGCNCCAGGCACCTCTACTCAGCCTGGAACTTAGCCTTTCTCGTCTCCTTGTCGGTCTCCTCCTCGAATGGGGTGAGCATGTGCACTTCAATCGCTTCACGCAAGGAGGCTTGTACTACTTGAAGATCGGCATCTCCTGCAGCGTCCATCTTAGGGAAGTGNTATCAGCGCTACGTTAGGTTATATATTAGGCAGGAACTGACGACCTAGCATATACAATGAATGGCCTAATCACTGGGATAACTGTCCGATGACCCACCCAAAATTGGCATCGAGATAATGGTTCCTACTATGTACCGGAGCTGAATCATCTACAAGTTTTTTTACGACCTNGCACTTATCACTCACGCTGATGGCGCAAAACCAACTGCTACTAGAAGATAATCAGGAGAAGGAAGACAAGATGGTTGGGTTTTGGGGCCGATTGATCGACTAATCGGCTCGCTTGAAACAGCGTTATAGTACCATTGTCTAGTTCCCATATCCGATAGCTCCATTGGGAAGCCGCTTAACCAATTTCTGAAATTACTCAATCGCTTTCTAGGGTTGAGACTTCTCCAATGAAGCCAAACCTAAATCCCTTGGTACTGAGTCGCAGATATGGTGATTTGATCTAGCACAGTGGTATCGAGGGCTTCCAATTGGGCTACAGCATTGAGAAACGAGATGCAAAAAGCAAGAATAGTAAAAAGAATACAGGGATAAGGGATGAGTAAATAGATTTCGGTGCGACAATTATCGAGAACACATGGTTTTCCTGACTTGATGTCGTGGGTTAAACTAAATGGTGGTCTTGACCACAAAAGCATAACTTATCCATATCTTAACAAAAGCCTTCCATATCTGCTTTACTTGCGGAATTTATGATAGCTGGCGATAATTTTCAGTTGATGGCCGTTTCATTATTCGGCCCACTTCGCTAGTAAATTAGACTGGTAGTCAAGTCTAGAATAGAATAAATTGAGATTTTTTTGCACACAATATGAGAAGCAGATGCCAGATCTAAGAAATAAGCCCAACATCCTACTGATTATGTCAGATGAGCATGCACCAATGTACAGTGGCACTTATGGTCACCCTTTGGTTCAAACGCCAAACATGGATCGATTAGCCGAACAAGGGTTTGTCTTTACCAATGCCTACTGTAATTCGCCGCTCTGTGGCCCNTCCAGAATGTCATTTATGACGGGTCGATATGTGCACCAAATCGGAACTTGGGATAATGCGAGTCCTCTGGCGTCAGATCAAGTGACCTGGACACATCGACTAGGTGCTATTGGATACGATGTCGTTTTGTCAGGCAAACANCACTTCTGTGGACCCGACCAACTCCATGGATTTCGACAGCAACTAGCCCGTGATCTTCATGCCGAATTGTGGACCAGGGATAATGTGCCAAGAAATGCACCCGATTGGACGAAAGGCACCCTGATAGCCAATCAGCCTTGGGGTGGCCNCCAACAAGCCAAACCAGGAACGACCCTTAGAAATTGAAGTCGATGACCTAGTTGAGAAAAGTGCCATNGCCTATTTGCAGGAACCTGCCCGCAAGGACCGTCCTTGGGCGTTAAATGTCTCCTTCATTGCCCCTCATTTTCCGTTAGTTGTTCCTAAACGTTTTTGGGATTTATACCCGTTGGACCGAGTAGATCTTCCCAATATTCCGCCTAATCATCTAGAAAANCAGCACCCGGTACACCAAAGAATGCGACAAATGTTTGGTTGCCTCGATTTTCCTGAAGAACTGGTGCGTCGGGCGCGGGTCGGTTACTACGGTTTGATTACCTATCTGGACGAGAAAATTGGTCGGTTGTTGCAAACACTCAGGGAGACAAATCAAGAAGAGAACACTATCGTTATTTATTGCAGTGATCACGGAGAAATGAATGGTGAACACGGCATGTGGCGCAAGTCTAGCTTTTACGAGGCCTCGGTTCGGGTTCCGTTGCAAATTTCATGGCCTGGTTACTTATCTGCTTGCGATACAATCGACCAAACGGTCTCTTTGGTTGACCTCATTGCCACAATCATTGATATCGTTGACGCACCATCGGATGGACTTGACGGAGATAGCTTCTTCCCTTTGATGAAAGGCGACAATCTCCAATGGAAAGATAACGCGTTTTCAGAGTATCTCGCTCACGGTGTAGCTCGTCCAACTGCCATGTTGCGGCAAGGACGTTACAAACTTCACTATAGTTTAGGTGATCAACCTCAACTTTACGACCTTGCACAAGATCCAAATGAATTCTCCGACCTTGTACTAGCAAAGACTCATCAAGGAATTCTNCAAGATTTACGGTGCCAACTTCTGTCAAGCTGGAATCCATGGGCAATAGAGCAGCAAGTTCTCAAAAGCCAACAAGATCGGCAGCTAATAGAACATGCTTACCGACAAATAGCAGGTAATTAACTGGCAAATAGGCTGTCNTCCTGTCAAGAGCCCAGTAATACTTAACTCTTCCCTCACGCCGAAGGTTTAACCCTCTCTGAGTGTAGTGGTTGAAATCNCGGAAATCATCCAGACAGCGAAGTACCATTGTTAGACTGGTCGAAAGTAAGTCCGGCTTGATTGTCTGGAAATAGCTTGTAGCNCCAANGTCGGTAGCTATTGAAGATGTCATTCTTGAATTGTTGCGACTAGAGGCAGACGGTCACACTTGGAATCAGCTGGGATAAGGGCCGAGAATTGGCCAACCATGAGAATAGCAATAGACTTATTGGCCAGTATTTACCGCAGGAATCAAATTTCTGTAGTGAAGAAGGATTGAATTCTGGTTCTAGAAAACGCCTAGACTCCCAAGTCCCCCTTATGGTATTTTCTCAACTACCTGGCTGCACTTGGTACTTGAATCCAAGTGGCTAAACATTTCATACANACACACTAAAAAATTATTAGGTAGAAAATCCGTATAAATGTTGGATCGGGTTATAGATGAACGATTTTGTGCGCTCTAGGGCGATCTGCCTNGGTGAGGAGGCCGACTGCATCCCGATATTTGGCTTCCCCGGCGCGCCGTGCATGAGTTGTGGTTGCACCAAAAGACACGTGACCNACTAGTAAGGACAAGTATGAGCACGCATGTGGGCGGCATCTGCGATCTTGACCGTGAGCAGTACGATNTGGNTAGCTNGAAACTCGGGTACAATCGATCCAGTAATCTNCGACGTGAATCGNGGGTTCGGCAGGCAAGGATTCAAATAAACTAAGCGGATCGCAGGAGACTTCGAAATCGTCGAGTCAGAATACGGTGTGATCACGTGGCAGGTAATCGACAATCCCATCGCGTACAGCGTGCCTGAATACGTCGAGTTTCCCGTTTGTGACAGAGAGTCATGGGAATTCTGGGAGCAATGGATGTATGAGGGAACATTCTGGCGCGGCGGCTCAATCCGCACAAGCGTCATCAGCGGTGTCGAGCATGCACTCTGGGATATCAAAGGGAAGTCACTCGGTATGCCCGTAAATCACCTGGTGGGTGGGCCGATGCGGGAACAGGTGAAGGTCTACACNCATTTCGGCGTACGTAGTGGGTNGGCCAAGAACTATGCGGCTTCAGCCGTCGGAGCCGTTGAAATGGGTTNTCGCGCTATCAAGACCGATNCCTTTCAACCAAAGANTTTTAGCATGGATACGGNCGCCATGCGTGTTGCTACGGATCGCATCCGCAAGGAGCGTGAAGCCATTGGTGAAGATGTGGATATCCTGATCAAGTGTCATGGTCCCATGAACGCGAGCACGGCCATCCGCTTGGCCAAAGTGCTTGAGCCGTACGATATTTTCTGGTTTGAGGAACNGGTTCCGGTGGAAAGCGACCACGCGCTCAAACAGGTGCAGGATAAGGTTTCCGTGCCAATCTGTGTAGGCGAACGAATTCACACGCGTTGGGAGTTCGTGCCGATTCTTGAGAATGAGTTGGCTGACTTTATAATGCCATACGTGACCTGGCCCGGTGGCATCTCAGAAATGAAGAANACCGCGATATGACTGAGGCGTATTACGTGCCCATTTCACCTCATGACGCCTGGGCCCAATCAACGGATTGGCGGGAGCTCACGTGCTGGCGTCGGTGCCGAACCATTACCGCGTCGAGACTTCCAGGGCGAAACAGAATGCTTACGATGTGTTTATCGACCACCCTCTCGGCATCAGAGGTGGCAAGATCTATCTGTCAGCCAGGCCTGGTCTTGGCATCGAGCTGGACAAGAATTACATGCGTGGCCATGTCATCGAAGGCTGCGGGAAAGTGTTGCCAGTCGTCGGGCCCTATAATTAAGTCATGAATACCGAGGAGCCTTTTGCCCTCCGGTAGCTGGACCCAGTCCGTGGCTTCCTACTTTGGTTTATGAATCGGAGTGCAGAACAGGACTAGAGTTTGGCCCAACCATTTTGATTTAAGGAGCATCATAATCCATGAAATATACTAAGCTGGGGAAAACGGATATCAATGTCTCGGTGATGGCGCTGGGCAGCTGGCNTTTCGGTGGGGTGGAGACATGGGGCGACCAGGATGATGCAGATTCCATTGAGACAGTTCATGCCGCCCTCGATTCCGGGATCATATTCTTCGATACGGCCGCAGCTTACGGGCGATCCGAAGAAGTCCTGGGTAGGGCCCTGAAAGGCCGGCGGGACGAAGCTGTAATTGCCACCAAGCTCGGTGGATCCCAACTCGTTGGTGACAATTTAGTCAGAGCATGCGAACGAAGTTTACAGAATCTTCAGACCGATTGGATCGACCTNTATCAGATACACTGGCCAAACTGGAAAGTGCCGATTAGTGAGACGATGGAAGCACTGGAGAGGCTGAAAGAACAGGGAAAAGTCAGGGCTATTGGCGTCTGCAATTTTGCGGAAAAGGACCTNACCGACCTGCTGGCTATTGGTCACATCGAAACCAACCAGTGGTCTTTCAGCCTGATGTGGCGATGCGTTGAGAGAGAAGTCCAACCAATCTGCCTGGAAAATGGAATNGGNATCATCTGCTACAGCCCTCTATACCAGGGGCTCCTTACGGGNAGGTATGCTTCGGCCNACGAAGTGCCGGATGGGNTNTCTCGGACGAGGCTTTACAGTTCAGNGCGNCCNAACGCGGAACACTCGGACACCGGCGCTGAAGNAGANGCCTTNGCCGCTCTCNNCNAGATTCGCNGNATCGCAGAGCGGCTTGGGGANCCTATGGCNAATNTGTCACTNGCCTGGGCTTCNGCAGCAACCAGGGGTGACGGCTATGCTGGTCGGCGCAAGGAATCCTGATGAACTGAAGAGAAACCTGCCAACCGTGGATTTGGTGCTCTCGAAGGAAGTGATCCAGGAACTCAACGACGCAACCGAGGATGTCAAGGCAAAGATAGGGGCAAACGGAGATATGTGGTTTTCTGAGTCAAGGATGAGGTAACTGGGGATCACCTCACCAGCTACAGAATTAATCCTGGTCCTTCCTCTAGGCCTCTGCTTCACAGCCACCAAACCGGCCCACGATTCGGAAGCCGTGGTCGGTCATCAGTTTCTCGAACTCTCCCGGGTAGTAGGACCGCATGGCGATTCTTAGAATAACTTCGGTTCGACCTAAGGGATTAAAGAAGATGCAACTGGAATTGACGACTTTTGCGCTGACTTTGAAGCCCAATATTATCAACACCTGATGGATAATGGCCAAATTAAGGGTGTGAGAAAGAGCCGAATGAGTCTGAGTCAGGTGATGGCTATCATCATCCAGTTTGAACCCTCGGCTTATCGGGCTTTTAAACATTATTATCATAGGCCTGTCGGTGTGTATCTTCGCTGGGTCTTTCCACAACTGATGTCCTATAATCGATTGCTGGAATTGATGGCGGAGGTCTCGCTACCTTTATCTGCCTCTCTTTGGAGCCGGAAAGGTCAATGCTCCGGCATTTCCTTTATCGACTCCAGGCCGATTGCCGTCGGTCATAGTCGAAGAATTTCCTCCCATCCTATCTGGGCTAAAACGGCTGAACGGGGTAAGAACTCGGTTGGTTCTATGATTTCAAACCTCATCTCATCGATAATGATGAAGGGAAACTGCTAGCCGTTGGCCTAACGGCTACAAAGGTGGATGACCCAATACCTGTACCGAAGCTGGTCAAGAAGTTGGTTGGTCAGTTGTATGGCGATAAAGGTTACATTTCACCGAAATCATTTGACCTTTTATGTGCCGATGGTGTCCAGTGGGTAACCAAGATCAGAAAAAAGATGAACCACAAGCTAATGGATGTCTTCGACCAGTTGATGTTGCCTCAGCGAGCAATCATTGAAACCATTTATGATCAACGGAAGAACATCTCTCAAGTCGAACCGACTCGCCATCGCAGGGGGATTAACTTTCTGCTCAATGTCGTCAGTGTATTGATGGCTTACACTTTTCAGGAGAAAAAACCTCCGCTCAATCTCTGTTCACCTCAGTGAAGTGACTTACCCGCTGACATCCTTTAATTTCTTGAGAGTGTTCAGTTATAGATAGATATGAATTTGTTTTGAAACTCCTTGAAGATTTCCACAGTAGTCAGGGCAGGCCACAGGCTGATAGATCAGTTGATCATCTCTTCCGACCGGTTGACATTTTCCTTCTTTGCCTCATCCGGCCCAGATGATGACGGGCTGTTTGAGTTGTCTGGCTCCATGGCCATGGGTTTTTCCCCACCATGTGTCGCTCGAGCCGGTAATACTTTGGCCCAAGCATCCCCGTCGTCAGTCTAGAATAGGCATTCACTCAACTGTTCCAGCTTGCAGTCCAATCTCTTCATCCTTACTGCATCACCACTACTGAAACCCAGCTGATAGTTCTCCCGGTGTGATGATTCCGCGCCTGGAGGATCCGTCTTTTGTTTTTTGGGCGCCTAGGAAATGCTACCTGTGGTCGATTTCGATTTCCTCAATGCCTGCGGCCACCACCTAATCCATTGTAGTGGTGGCCGCAGAGAGGTCCAACAATTGGGCTAGAAAGTGGAAACTGGTCTTCCCCAGTGAGTAGAACAAAACAGCGGTGTAACGTTTTAACTCCGTTGATGGATTGAGGCCAGAATCTCCGATGACAAAATTGCAACCACCCGACTTGCATTTGCAGCCTTGCGGGTCTGGTACTTTTCTGTTTTGGACCGAAGTGTCAGGGTGGCAAACCTGGCATTGAATCGTGGCCCGGCTCCATTTGCGGTTAAATATTGACACTATATCATCTATCTATGTGTAAACACTCTC
>PACG01000198.1 GCA_002699335.1 Candidatus Poribacteria bacterium | reverse complement strand
CTTCTGCTGCACTATAGAAAGCTTCCCCTAATTTTAATTCTTGCCGTCCTCGTCGACGCTGTTCCAATTCCTTTTCTTCCATTTTCAGGCGATTGGACTCTTCACGAATAGCCAATGAGATTTGTCGGGTTGCCGGTCGATAACTGAAGCTACAACTCGACACGGTTCGCATAGCGTGTTGTCGGTGACTGCCTTGGTAAAAGAAGTCGTTGATCGGTAACAGTGGATCGGGAAACATCTGCCAAAGTAAAGATTCCGTCAACGATAGGGAAAGTTCCGCTTCCACAGGTTGTCCCAGTTGATCCGTGGCCAGAATCTCGAGTTTTGTTTCCTGTCCGGGCAGGTAAGTCCTGAATTTACTATCGACTGATCCAGAGTCACTCACTGATGGCGTGATTTGCAGGTGTAGGTCTTGTTGAACGGCAAAAGCCCGCTCTGCTTGTCGGAGCGAGGATCCGTCAATAGCCGAAATTGTTAGAAAAAAGTTGGGAAAATGTTCCTGTCGTGCCTGAATGGTGATCGGGTTTTCGCCATGTTTTAGCTCCATTACCTGGTAGCTAATGATGCGATCGCCTTCAAAAGTGATCAGTGCCAACGACGGGTTATCGTTCCGATGTTCCAGACGAGAATGGATGCCAATCGTCTCCGATTGCCCCAGTTTGATCTGAGTTGTCTCAGCAAAGATGCGAAGTTTTACCTGGTCACTCTGGTCGGAAATAGTGAAGCTGGTACTAGCAATCACAGGTTGGTTGAACCGGTCTCTGCCCGTAGCACGCAGGCGGTAATCNCCCCCTTTTTCCAATTGAAAACGGAAGGTCATTTTGCCTGTTTTGGGATCGGTCGTGCCGGTGATAGTTCGTACAGGAGTCTCTGCCTTTTTTACAGGTTGACTCAAACCCAGCCAACTGAGTTGTGTCAAGAGGTCGTCGTTAACCGAGCGGGTTAAGCGGAACAGGTCAAGCCGTAACTCTTGCCCAATAGGTTGACCGTTAGGTTGAGTGGTAGAGGCTTCGATTTCGACTGTTTCCCCAGCTAAAACCACTTTGGCCCGTGNACGCAAGTGAATCCAAAAACCGACCGGGGCCAGTGCCACTGTGGCCGTAGCTCTGACATTTTCACCCTCAACAGAAGCCGTGAATTGTAAAGTTTGTAGGGGCGAGTAGTTTGGTTGATGTGGTAACTCTTCCGTTAGCAGTCGGGTATCGAAGGTGATTTGGAGTTGTCCTGTGCTATCGGTGGTTTGCGTCACCGTCTGACCGGTNGGTAAAGAGTAGCGAATTGTGGCTTTGGACAGCGGTTGACCATACGTGTAGTTGACCTTAATCGTTGCCTGAATTGTTTCACCCCTAAAATAGACTTGGCGATCGAAATCGAAGGCGATTTGAATGGGTGGTAATTGAAAATGCTTGACCAGAAATTGGCCGTTGAACTGTAACCCATAATCTGAGGATCCACCAGATTTAGATTCATTAGTCGATTCGCTCTCAGTGTTCATTTCAGCCATCACTAAGATACGGTATTCACCAACAATCGCGCTTTTGTCCAATGGCATTGAAAGCGAAAACGTGCCAAATGAGGAGAGTTCAACCGTCTCAGTGTAGATTTCCCGACCTTGAGCATCTATGATTGTTACCTGATATTTGGCCTGTGGGCGAACGACGTACTTGAGATTGACATCGCGAATAATTCCACGAATGAAGACGGTTTGGCCCGGTTGATAGGCCGGGCGGTCGGTATAGATATAGCCTTTCGGCCTTAACTCTTTGGGCCAACTCAGATTACCGATCTGCGTTTCATTAGAGGCGATATGCCCATCTTTGATGACTAAAACGCTAACTTCGTTGGCAGTCGAGACGCTGTCAGTTGATGATTGCTGTTTTGAGTTACGGCTATTATCGAGGCGGTACACGCCATCGGTTCCCGTTGTACCCCGTTGTACCGTCCTGTCAGACAGACCGATTTGGTTTTGATTGGTGCCCTCCATCAAGTCAGTCGATTGCGAAACACGGGTTGTATTTTGGCCGGTGTGATGGATTTGTCTAACCAGGATTTGGGCATTAGGTACAGGTTGTTGTTGACGCTGATCTTGGACAAAAACCAGTGTCTCTAATCTTGACGCTTTGGCGATCAATTCCAGGTCAGAGCGAATGACCAACGTTGTCGATTCCAACTCTCCATCTGAGACGTGAACTGCACAGGCCCCGGGTTGATCGAACGGAATTTGGATGCGTTGGTTAATCAAAGCAAATTTCTGGTAGGCGTCAATCTGATGCGACAAAGATTGGTTGGGCTGAATCAGGGCTAGGTCTAAATCTTCAACCCCCTTTAACGTCCCCATTTTCCGCCAGTAGGCTTCTGGATTCAGGTTATAAACGTCAACTTGAACCTGCTCGATATTTCGGGTTTGAAGTCGAACTTCCACCGTTTCGCCTGATCGAAACACCCGTTCCGTTGTCAAGACCAACTGCTTCTCAATCATCTGGCGCAACTGATCTTGCGCTCGTGGTTGCCATGCCCCCCAAGTCAACTGACGATAAGTGTCGATGGATTTTTGTAGATTGCCCAGTTCATTCTGGTGGATCTGGCCAATCTGAAACAGGGCGTAGGACGCGGCTTCAGTCCGTGGATATTTACTGACCAATTTTTCCCAACTAGCGATTGCCATCTGGAACTTTTTGTGGTTGGAGTAGATTTGTCCTTTCAGCGTTAAGATTTTAGAGATCCGTTCGTCGAGCGGAAATCGGGTTTGAAACTGATCGAGTACCTGTAACCCACGCTCGTAAGCCTGAAGGGAATTCTGTAAAGTAGCGTGGCTCATTTTAGCCGATATAATCAGATGGATGCCGGTTTGAAATTCGGCGTCGATGATCCGTCGTTGTACCTCTGTCCACTGTGGCCCGTTGGGGAAATCGACCAAATAACGATTCCAGCTATCAATGGCAGAGGCGTAATTCTGCTGATCAAAGTAGAGTTGACCCAGCTGAAATGTCGCCTGCATGGCTAAATCGTCGATCCGGATCGGCTGACCGGTCAGTGGTAGCAGTGCTAACGCTGAGTTTTCAGACGACCGTTCTTCTTTGAAGCGTCGGCTGAAATCTTCCAAGAATCGGCGATAGGCTGCAATTGCATTTTCTGTCTGCCGAGCAGATTGATAGGCCTGACCAATTTCAAATGCCAGTTGCCCAGACCGTAATTGCTTGGGATAGTCTTGAATAAATTGGTTGGCTGCGTCAATAGCCAACGCTAGGTTTTGTTCTGGAGTGTTAGAAGAGGTTGATCGTTTCCCTAGCCAATTAGGCAAAAGGTGTGTGCGTACTAACAGAAACTTAGTTCTTTGAAGTAAATTAGCCTTCTCTTCGGGCAACTGCTTTGGAGATGGCGAGATCAGGTCTTTTAGGTTTTGTCGAGCAGCTAGACGATTTCCCAGATGAATTTGACAGATGGCTAAATTGATGATCGCTTTAAAAATACGATCTCTGTTTTCATCTTGACCCGACACCAATGGAAACGCCTGCAAAAACCGTTGGTAGTCTCGCTCAGCAGTAGCGTAATCGGTCGCCAGTTGCATCATCTTACCCATTTGAAACATGACCTCAGCCTTGAGATCGGTTTCAATTTCCAACTCTAATGCTTGCTTATAAAATGAATGAGCCTGTCGGTAATCCTCTGGCATCGGCTTAGATTGTTCGATTAAATCTAGTGGGGTAACGACTTTTTGAGCAAAATCGATGTAGATTTGTGCCGTATTGTCTTTTCGTTTAGCCGATAGTAAACGATCAACCTGTGACCGATAGATCTGCTCCGCCTGTTTGAAATCTTTAAGTTGTGCGTAAGCTTTGGCTTGCAGAAAAATCGCCTTATGTTGCCACAGAGAATCTGAATCCTGTGCTAGCAGTCGGTTACAAGCTTCGACCGATTTCTGGTATTGTTGATCGTGAAAATAGGCTAACGCTTGTAGGTAGTAGTGTAGATCTTGCGGATTATCAAGGGCGTTAATCCGCTGAATCACTTGCTCAAATTGCCTCGATTGCATCGACGACCTGATCTCATTAATCTGCTGAATCGAGGTGTTAACCAGCAGCCCAGAGACGTCTTGAGTTTCGACGTTAGCAAACAGCAGGTACAAATAGAGCAATATCATGGTTTACCTTCACCTATTCGAGGTTAGGGGACAGTAATATTAGTAATATTAATAGACGAATGTCAAAGTCTGATCAACTTGACCTAAGAAGTACCTATAAAAGAAAGGCCAGTGCAGCGATTAACAGACAGTAGTAAGAGAAGATAGAGAATCGACCCCGGTTGATTAAGGTCAATAGCAGTTGAAGTGCGACGACGCCAACGATAAAGGCTGTTATCATCCCAACGCCAACGGCTGTTAGGTGGTTGACGGTGGCGATGTCGCCTAACTTTAAGACGACGGCCCCCAAGATGGCTGGAATCGAAAGTAGAAAGGAAAATTCGGCTGCTACGGCAGGTTGTATGCCGAGCAGCAAGGCTACCGAAATCGTTGCTCCTGACCGTGAGATACCTGGTATAACAGCAAAACCTTGAACCAAACCAATCAGCAACGCCTGCCAAATCCGTAGTCGTCTACCCATTGATTGGTGGCTGTTTTGGTTCTGGCTAGTCGGCGGTTGGCTGAATTCCCTAAATCTCGGTAGCTGTAGCAAGGTTGCCGTAACCACTAGCATGATGGCTACAGCTTTTGGTTTGGCAAAAAATTGCTCCAACCGTCGATGGAACAGTAGTCCGATGATGGCGATGGGTATCGTGGCCAACACCAGCAGACCTACTGTTCGTTGAGCGTCTGATAGTTGTAGTTTTATCGTGTCTAAGATCGACAGTTTGGCCAGCGAGTAAATCGACTTGCGGTAGACGACCAATATTGCGCCGAGTGTACCCGCATGTAGCATGACATCAAAAAAGACAGTGGATTGACCGTAGTCCAACAGGTGATGAAGTAGCACCAGGTGGCCTGAACTGCTGACCGGCAAAAACTCCGTCAGGCCCTGTAATGCTCCTAATAGGATAGCTTTGAAAATCGAGCCATATTCAGAAGACATGGCGTATTCGCTAACTTCTTCTGAAATCACGAAATCGCAAAGAGGGCCACCTGCTCATCGCTTTCTTGATAACCGATGCGGATTGCTTTAGTGCGGATGGTCGTTGTCCCAGATGTCATACGAATGGGACCAGTGTAGAGGTCCCAATGTTCCTCTGCCTCATCCGACTTACCACGCTTATCTACCTGGTAAGCAATTGATGCCCCCTGTGTTGCGCAATGCAACTGAACGAATATGGGNGCCGTGTATGAACCACCATCGTTGGCTACATGTTGGCCTAGTTCAGCNTCACTACTCGGATCAATCGGAATTATAACAGGTCTTGCTGTCTGCGGTTGCTGGCCGTCTGGATACCATTGTTTGACCATCACTTCTTCTGGAATTTGACCCATCTGATCNTATTCGGTNTGCCAATCNTCGAGTGTTTGNCGCATCTGATTTAGCTGTCCGGCAAAAGCNGGATCTTGGGCCAAATTGTTCAGTTCGTATGGATCGACAGTTGTATCGTAGAATTCTTCCTGTGGTCGTTTCTCGAACAGAACCTGTTGGTCGCCCTCTAGCGCATCCTCAGCCTGCAGCCGCCACAGTTCCTGCATCACAGGATGTCGATTTCGGTAAGGGATCCACAACAAACGTTCCTTGTCAGGGTAATGGTTTCGAATATACTTGAATTGATTGTCCCGAACGGCACGCACCCTATCGTAGGCTTCGTCATACCGATCTCTGGTAGCAAAAACATATTGCCGCTCGACTTTATCTGGCCCTAAAAAGGGTTGTCCTTGCATATGAGATGGGATCTCCACTCTTGCCAGAGACAACAGTGTCGGTCCCAAGTCGATTAGACTGACCAACTGGTCTGATGCACTTCCCGCTGATAATTCACCAGGCCAGCGGATGATGAGGGGAATCCGAATCCCCGCGTCATACGGCCATCGTTTAGCACGGGGGAGTCCTTCACCGTGGTCGCTCCAGATCATTACGATCGTATTGTCACTCAATCCGTCTTCTTCTAACTGCCTTAGTAACTCGCCTACTCGCTGGTCGCTTCGTTCCAGATTATCGTAGTGGCGAGCTAAGGCTCGACGGGCTTTCGGTGTATTCGGCAAATAAGGAGGGAGCTCAACCGAATCAGGATCAGTTTTGAGTGGTAGGTTGTCCTCCCGTTCCCACATACCACTTTCGTGAGTACCGGTCGGATTGAAAACCGCAAAGAACGGTTGTTCTGGCGCTTTACGATTACGCCAGTGTGCGCGGCCATGGCATTCATCCCAAGCCGTAATGGGGGCAGGGAACTGGTAGTCGGTTTTCTGGTTGTTGGTACAGAAATATCCGGCCGCTCTAAGGTATTCGGTAAACGTCTTGACATAGGGGGGAGGTACAGCAGCATAGGGCGTTGGCAATTCGGGCGTATGACGGTTAGTATGAGTTGTCCGCATATGGTGAGTACCGATGGCCGTCGGATACATCCCCGTAATAATAGCTGACCGACTAGGTGCGCAGACGCCTGCCACTGAAAACGCATTTGGAAACCGACATCCTTGACCAGCCAGTTGGTCGAGGTTCGGGGTTCTGGCCACAGAATCCCCGTAGCATCCAAAGCGAGGACTGGTATCTTCCAAAGAAATCCAGAGGATGTTGAGTTTTTTCATGGTAGTATTGGGCCGAATTTATTAGTCGATTGGAACTTCGACCTCTCGTTTTTCTTCCCAAGACCTGACGATGGCGTCGATCACCCGCATCGCTTGCAGACCGTCTCGTCCGCTTGGCATCGGTTCACGACCAGCCGCGAGATCTTTAGCCCAGGCGTCCATCCGCAAAGCGAAGGTACCGTCGAAGGCCAATTGTTCCATGCGGAAGATTGAAGGACGATATTCTTCAACTACTTGATCGTCACGCCTTAAGAGCGTGGCTTTGCTCAGTACATTGTCCACCACAATTTCGCCTTTGTCGCCACAAATTTCTAGCCTTTCGATGGGATGGATAAAGTCGCTGTCCCAACTGGCCATCAATGTTGCCACCGACTCGTGAGAATCGGCTGATTTATCGGCAAAACGCACTGAAATTGCCATACTGGTGTAACAGGCAGTTTCACCTTCTGGCACAGTGTCAAGACGAGGACGAGCCATCTGGGCACAAACAGCCACGATCTCTCCACCAAACCAACGGAGCAGGTCAACGGCGTGGGTCTGTAGTTCGTAGAGCAGATAGTATTCGCCTTTCCAAGAGTGTGTTGGTCCACCTTGAGATAGTTTCATGTCGATGTAAGCTAACCGGCCACATTCGCCGGCATCAAACCATTCTCTAGCTTTGGCGTAACCTGGAGCAAAACGGCGATTGTAGTCAATTGATAAATAGACGCCTTTTTCCTCGGCTTTGGCCACCATCTGTTGAGCCTCATCCAGTGACAAAGAAAGTGGTTTTTCACACAGCACATGCTTGCCCGCTTCCAAACACTCCATGACAGGCTCAAAGTGCAGGTGGTCAGCGGTCACCACATCGACCGCATCACACTCCTCATTGGCTAGCATGTCGGCAATTGACGGGTACCAGCGCTCAATACCGAGTTCTTTGGCCCTCTTCTCGGCCTTTTCAACGTCCATGTCGCAAACTGCAACTAGCTCTGATTCCGGGCACGCCAGGTGTCCTTGTTGGTGGCGAAATCCGATACTGCCACACCCAACTGCTGCAATTTTCAATTTTTCCGCCATGATACTACTCCTTCTAACTAACTTATGTAGACCCCCAGCCGGGAATCCGATCTCAATCTAGCAAATAACTTTTGGAATTTCGTCTTCTCTTCTGTAAGAAAACAGATTCAATAGTGATTTGAAGTAGGCCGATGTCGCAATGGTGTGGGTGCGATTTCTGTGAAGAGATAGCCTTCATGCTAACCAGGTCTCAGACCTTATACCTAAATCTCTAATGAAGACCACTGTGACGATATCCTGCTTAAAAGAATACATTCTTTGGGTCCGGTCTGGCAAACACCATTTCATCTGTAGAAAACAGTGGTCAACAGAGGAGCCAGAAAAACCAAACCCGTCCTCTCCGTTATCCAGTCCAATGGCACCGGTGTCGCTATTTATAATTCAATTGTGGCAGTATTTATTCCTGCTAAATAGTTCCTAGCGGACGGCGTAACACGTCTGTGCCATCTGTTCCCTTTCAAATCTATTTTTCAATCCGTTCATCCGCTTTGAAATCCCCCTGGTCAACACACCGCCCACTTCCGTAATGATTAGCTTGGTATCCCTATCTCTGTGGCATAGGAGAATCAGTTTCTATTTTTTCTAAAAAAACTAGATTGAACTATTAATTTCACTAATATGCCACCAGTATCCTCTGCGCATGCCTCTCCAGCACGTCACCTGTTGGGAGGCGACACAAGTGAGAGCAATTTATGCGTCGCATTGGTGAGCACCAGGTCAACCCCCATCTCCATATATCCCTGGGCCTTGGTCAACTCATCAGACCAGAACAGATTGCAGATCAGTCCGAGGTGGTGGGCGTATCGGCGGAGGACCTCGTCGGCTGCGTTGCGGCCGAACTGCCACTCGTGTGCAACCCTGGTCATACGCTGCGGCTCGTTCTGTGCAGTCAGACACGCCTGCGGGATTTCCGGTGCATAAGTTAAGGGCAACCTCGAGGGCCGGTTCGTCGCCGGCAATGTAGTGCATCTGCGACAAGCCTCTGGCTCGAAGCAGGTCACACACGAGCTTGACAATCTGTCCCTCCGATCCGGGCTCTTTGATATGAATGTTGATACCTGCACGGCTGTCGGCAGCATCCAACACCTCCTCGAACCGGGGTACGCGTACTCCCGACCATCCCAGGCCAAGCTTGATAACGGAGGCACTGGATGTCCGCCCAGTCCATCTCAGTAATGGGGCCCTCGCCATCGGTGGTCCGGTCCACACTTGAATCGTGACAGGCGACGGGTACTCCGCCTGCGCTCATCCAGAGGTCAAGCTCGATCTCTTGTGCACCCAGAGCAATGGCCGAGCCGAATGCGGGCAGCGTATTTTCGGGGCAAACATGGCTCGCTCTTCGGTGTGCGCATAGGCGAGGGAAGGGCGAACCGCAAGAAATTTTGGTATTTATTATTGATAAAAGGGCTTTTTCCTCTAAGAAGCTGTTCATGATCTTTGTTAATTGGTATAATCAGTCACAGCAAATTATGTGAATTAATTGCCAGTATCCGCTTTGAATATCTTTTCCGGTGTTTGGACCAGGGTTCACTCGGAATGGCACTTGGCGAACCGATTTCCGTTTTAATGATGAATTATGTTTATGAGTAGAGAAAGATAGCCCAGCGACTTTACACGCCAACAATTTGAGGTTATATTTTTCCGTGCTGAGAAGATGTCAGCACGGAAAAACGAAACCGCACCAGATTAGTTTATATGATGTTTTCAGCGGAACAAGAATAATTTCCGTAACCAACCGAAGCCGTTGTTTGATCATTTTCCACCACCAGACAGAGACCAGAAGTGAAGAGGGATAATGCTAGGGCTATTTGAGCTACCGAGAGATGAAGCCATTTGACATTACTCCACTTCACCTGTTGGTCCTCAGCAAAGTCAAGTTGGCATAGAAGAGAGGAATTGTGGGCCATTTGGAAACAGTTTCTGTTCTGAGCTATTCCTCCGATGGTAGCTGGTTTCGATCTGGAATCGACGGTCTAGATCGAAACCAGCAAAGGTTGCAGTAATTATACTCGAAGGTAAACAAAGCCACATGACAGTGAAAGTGAGCGCGGCCACTCTTAGCTCGAGCCGGAAGAAGAGTATACTCTTCTTCCGGCTGGTCATGATGGAGGCTTCAGACCAGGTCGATGGGAAATGGCAATGGTTGTCCTCGCAACTCCTTGGGCCAAGACAAGATAAAAACCGGATTCAGTTGCGGTTCCAATCCATTAATCTGTCCGTTAGACGGCAATACACCTTTCAGGGTATTTCGGACTAATATTCGCATTAGGGGGCTATCTTTCGGCCCGGTGCACATTGTCCAGGTCGTCGTCCGTTCTGCGAGGTGGCGATGACAATAATATCTCAGATGCTATCCGTCTTGTCATCACAACCTGTGTGCTCCAGTTCAAAGTGTGATTGCAACCCTTCCGGCCTCAAGTTGCAATCGTCCTGGGCCGAAAACAGCTTAACTTTTTGATTCTGCTTTTTAATCTGACTCAACTCATTGCTGTGTTGCCTATTGAATATAGGGCCATAATCAGTAGAATCGAACATAAAAATCAGACTGACTTACCTACAAAACAGCGAGGACGGAAATGACACTCTCTAGTTCAGTTGAGAAAACGCACAAAATTAAGGCCATTTTCCTGGATTGTGGTGATACCCTTGTTGATGAGGGGACTGAAATCAAAAACTCCTATGGGGCAACTTTGGAAGCCGAACTAATTCCAACAGCAACTGAACTGGTTCATCAGATCAAGCGTCTAGGTTATCCACTCGCCCTGGTTGCTGATGGCCCAACGGCAACCTTTGACAACGTATTACACCAACACGACCTTTATCGCTACTTTGATGCCTTCGCCATTTCGGCTGAAGTTGGTGTAGATAAGCCTGAGGCCAGAATGTTTTTAGCCGCATTAAATCAGCTAAAAATCGATCAGCCAGATTACGCATCCGTCCTGATGCTAGGTAATAACCTGGAGCGGGATATAAAAGGAGCAAATCAACTCGGGTTNACCTCCGTTTGGTTGGATTGGTCACCACGTCGTTCTAAGATTCCAGCCAACGAACTGGAAGTGCCGCAGTACACGATCAAAAGACCGATTGACTTAATTGACATCATCAGGTCAATTGAAGAGAAACACCTTTCTACTACCTAACCACGCTAAACCATTACCAGATGGAAATTATGGAGAGATGTTATGCCTATCTCTAAACCTCGGCTGATCATTGAAGTTTTCGAGCACTTGAACTTTGGTGGACGGCGCGGCTATGTTATTAAGCCTGTTCCTTTCACCGCAGAAATCGGATTTCAGGATAATATATCTTCCGTCAAAGTCTATAAAGGGCCTAGCTTTGGCTCTAGCCCCAATCACAAAGCCATACTGCACGAACATTTGCACTTTCAGGGCAAAAANTTGGTCTTAGGTCCGGGATTTTATCCTAACCTTCATGACATGATCTACAATTTTAAGGACAACATCTCTTCCATCAGTTTTGCCTCTATATCACAGGCTTCTGGCCCAGAGTGGGGAACGGTACCGCTAATTTTAGAATGTTATGAACACGCTGAGTTCCGCGGTCGAAATATCACGGTTCTACGCGATGTTCCACATACAGCAGCACTTGGTTTGCACGATAGTATCTCATCGGTTCGAATCTTCAAAGGTCCAGACTTCCCACCAGAGGGGGCTGAGGTCACCTTCTTTGAACATGTCGATTTTGAGGGAGCTAAACTGGCTATCCAGATGGGGCCCGCCGACTATAAAAAGGAGATCACTAATTTTAGCCACCTCCCCCAGNACTTTAACGATGTNGTTTCGTCGATCAAGATTGAGGGGTGGTCAACCTCCGCCGAGTTCACCGAAATGGTGTTCCAAGACGAATTTATNGGCAACCAGATGCATCCCGANTGGAGATGGGAAGATCCAANTGGGGGTGGTCAGTGGTCTGAACAACAAGGTTATTTGGAGATGCGGGCTGAACCAGGCCAAGATTTGTGGCATGGNTCGAGCGGGAACCTAGATGCGCCTCGCCTGTTATTGAAAACNGAGGGCGACTTCTCAGCAGAATGTCGGATCCGGCTTTCGCCAGATATGAAAGAACACGGTGGACTGATTGTCTGGAAAAGTCCCCAAGCTTTCGTCCGCTTAGAAAAAACCTCTGGNCCTCANGCCTTTAGAGGGGANGTTCGGTTCGAACGCCATGTGGATAGCGTCTTTTCTCTGGTTGGGCGAGGCACAGGNGTTGATAAGCGTATGTCGCAACTGGGCCCCATGTCGGTCAGATTCACTGAACTCTACCTCAGACTGGAACGAAAGGGGAACCAGTTTTCTGGATATGCCAGTCCAGATGGCGTCAGGTGGTTAAGTTGTGGACAGACTAATGTCGGCATGGGCGATCCGGTCGAAGTTGGCCTGCATACTTTATGTCCNGGTAATATTCCACCGACTTTAACCCGTTTCGAATACTTTCGACTATTTAAGCGAAAAGGCGACACCTTGCATACAACTCCGCATTTAATAGACCATTTGCGACTCAACGACCGGGACTTTGCCAGAAGGGAACGAGAGGCAAGAAGTCGTGCGTTACGAAGTTTAACCTAAAGGCGATTATTGCGTCCTAACATTATGTTGAGCGCCTCGATCTAAATTGAAGGAATTCTCCGTAAAAATTAAAGTCGTAGTGGCTTTGTTTATCGACCTAAACGTGCCGATCAGTTTTACCACTGCCGATTCATTCACCAGTAGGATGATCATGCACAAATTCTAAAAAATTACTTTTTGGCATTGGGCGCATTCAATTAAACCATATTTCGCTTGGGCTTCAGCACTGGTTGGTACAGTTGNCTACTCANCATTCTACGGCGTGTTAGAGTATGCGGCCTTTTATAGTCCTAACTATGATGGTGTTTTAAAAATCTCTAAGTACTTCCCNAACATGTATTTTTACTGGACATTNATGCTCTTGACGGCAATTGGGATTACTTTTGCCTGTTGCCAAAACTGGATTTTAACCCTTTGGTCAATGTGGCTGTTCCCTGACTGGAGGACTTAGCCTTTTTTATCGCCCTCGGCTTTCATCAGCACCGCTTTCCATTTCCATTTCCAGTTTCAAATCGGTATGACGATGCTCTTTATATCGCTCAGTTGGTTCATTTAGGCCAAGCGAGTCGGTTCTGGTCTTTTATCCCTCGCTTCTACTACATTCTTCCACTTATTTATTTGTTGGGATGTTTATCTGTTTTAGGATCGCGGTTTAAGGCTGAATACAAAGTGTGAAAAGAAGNACGGTTGATGAAAAGAGTGAATTTCGCATCCCCCANAAACTTAGCACCGAAATATTCTAGCTAACAGACAGATTCTAACTAAACTGGTGTNGAAAAAGAANTCCTNGCCAGCTGCTGTTATCATTTGAACAGATGATGTTGTTTGAAAGTATGACAATGACAATCAAAGGAGATTAAACGCATGAAGTATTGGTTTGAAGACCTGCGTTTTACTGAGACTATTCCTGTATTCTGGATATACCAGCTGATGAACATTTGAAGTCCCAGTCATAACTGAATTGTCAGTGGCCTGAGCGATAGCAGATTTGAGNTGTTCAAGCACGTGATAATGCTTNCCTGACATCTGGCGAAAACCGATCTATTGNTTTNCGATGGTTGGAGAAACGACATACNGTATGTGGATTTTCACTGTTGATTTATGGGATTATATTATTCCCACCTCGAAACGTATATTTGTATTCCGTTAAAATTCTGTATTCGTAAAATTCACCTCCATTACATCTGCAACTACACCATAACCGATCCTCTGATAGATGTTATTTGAAATGAGATTACTCAAATCTGTGTATAGCGTGCAGAACTCCTTCCCGCTCTCCAGAGCCAGTTTGGAGAGAGACGCGACTACGGCTGAGGCATAGCCTTTTTCCCTGAACTCAGGTGGTATGTAAACGCAGCTTATTGATACACCTCTTTTGTTGGCCGCGTGNATCCTGCCATGGATACGGGTAAAGGATCTTCCCAGAAGTAGAGATCCCCATTCTCAATCATGGACCGCGCCACCCCTGAGTACTCCTCGGCAATTGAACTGCCGAAGCATTCGACATGAAAGGAGTTTTCCCACCTTGCNGCGCAGTCCAAATCTCTTCCATTGTTGCTCGCCTGAAACTGCCACTGGGATAGTCGTGGTGTCCCACGACACGGAGTTCATATATCCGCTGACGCATGCCGTACTCACTTTGTCCTCCCGTTAGCCTGTTCCATTCGAATTCAAAGTGTGTGGCGACTTTTTCTNCTGCAATTACAGTAGGAACATGCCANNCTCCCTTATGGATCTCAGAGGCCAAAAGATCAATGGCCTGAGTAGATTTGTTGTTTAATGAGGCGATCTGGAGTTTGTATGGTGGTGTCATCAAAGCAATCAGCTCCTGTCTTCTCTTACTTGCAATAGTAGCAAGNTATGGTTGAGTCCCATAGTNAAATGGGTTCTCCACGAGGCGAAGTGATATCCCAAACATGAGTCCGTGAAGTACTTCGTTCCCTTCTAGGACAAACTGAGTTGTACTCAGGAATGCTTGGGGCTCTTGCTATTCAATATATTCCATTAGTCATCAAGNATCAGCTGAGTCGTGTGTTGGANTTGTTGAGCGACACCTATCATGCAAGCATAATTGTTGTGCGACTCAGGATTCTCTATACTCACCTCAAACTTCTTCACGCATGATGTGGGGTTTTGAATCCGATCGAGGTCATAAGTTTCAGGTGTTCCTCTATTAGGATTCGTCCTGGCTCAAATTCAAATGGCGAACCCATCGGTTTGATGAAATCTGCGTTCACGAGGACGCCGCCCTTTGAAATAAGAGGAGAGGAATTTTTATACCTGCCTGATTGCATCAATGGCCCCAAGTCATGCAGGACCCGTGTTGAAACAACGGCATCGTAATCTTGATCGAACTCTTTGGCCCAATTGGGATCGAGAAGGTCTACTTGTGTGAGCTTCGCCGAAGCTCTTCTGCTTCCAAGTTGCTCATTGGCCAATGACAACATTGCTTCAGAGAAATCCGCGCAGTGGTAGAAGCGCCTCGAAAAACGATCGGTTAGATAATCGGCCAGGTNTCCAGGACCAGATCCAAGTTCGAGAATCTTCCCATTATCTGAAATAGAGTTCTCAAGAATATCGCCCAAGGTATCAAAGCATGACGGCCTATCGGGTGTTATCTGAAAACGATCTGCCCACCATGAAGCATACTCACTATTATGGAACTCATGCTCAGCGCCAATAATCATTTTTTTTGTTCATGGTTATGCCTTCTGCCACAACGGCATATAATTAGCTAGTATCCACCTACCATAGAAGCTATAGGATTTTGCTTGTCATTAGAGTTAATCAACTGCTGGAATTCTGGACTCTGACCAACTTAGACTTATTCAATCCAACTTGCATCTAAAACAATTGCTTTCTGCAGCTATCCTATGCAGGGCTTTGTGGTCAATAAGAATGTGTCGCGATATCGCTGGNATGAAAGTTTCCCTTTAAGTCTAAAATATCCTCCACTTCATCATGGGGATAATTACACTTGGCCACTTAAATATTTTTGCCGTTCTACTTTACTGAACTTTTCGATGGCGTACCCTAGCATAGTTCTTGGCATTTTTTGATAATGANCCTTTAGAAACGCANCCTCTATAACTAAGTTCCGTTTCCCAACTTCTCTAAGCATCCAGCCCACAGCCTTATGAATTAAGTCTTCCTGATCGCTGGGCAATTGCGCTGAAATATGCAATGTGTCGCTAAATTAGTATTTCTTAGTAAAGTAAAAAGTGGACACAATCGCTATCCTGCGTTCCCAAAGTGAATCCGACTTTGATAAATCATATAACACAGGTCTATCTCTATTTTCTAAATAAGCGCCAACAATATGATGGGCCGAACTATCAACTAAATCCCAGTTATTGACGTACTGGATGTTCCTCAAATACAGATGATAGATTTCGTCTTGTTC
>PACG01000197.1 GCA_002699335.1 Candidatus Poribacteria bacterium | reverse complement strand
ATGAGTTGAATCATCCTAATTTGATTGTCAATGGGCTAATTCTAACAAATGGGCAGAAAATTGCACGAATCTAACTAATTTTTAGAGGAACCCTTTATTATTGACATCAATTATTGTCGGCTAGCCTAGAAACCGCCTTTGAGCTTCAAACCCTGGCTGTTACTGAGACACGGCACTGGTGACAGGGCTGAGTGATGTATAATCGCCCGCTAGCAGCTGGTGGAAGTAAGTGCCTGAAGATGCGGCTCCACTAGTTTTCGTTTTCCCATCCCAGTAGATGGCTTTCTCTGTCTGGTTGTAACTGGCAGCTGTTAGATAGCCCAACTGGATCTGTTTGATGGTACTACCTGCTACATCATAAATGGTCATGTAACCACCTCAGCGTCCCGACTCAGTTGGAAAGGAATCCATGTTTCAGGATGTAAAGGGGGGTTTCAATTGAACCATACTGGGTCGAGTTGTGTGCCTAGTTAGTAGTATTAATTGGGGGGTAAAGTCCCAAAGCAGTCACTAAATGCGTGGCTTCTCCAATTGTTTCATAATCAGTTTTTTCTGCGTTTCAGTAGTCTCATTGCTATGATTATCGCGCCCAACATATTCAGCTAGGTCAAGGGGCAACTCTCTTGGCCTATTCCTCCTTTGGCCGCCTGTCCTCTGTTCAAATAGCCCCCGAAACCTGCTAGGCCATTAATTTGTTTCCCTTTGCCGTCACTGTACTCTCCCGCATGATGTTTTACCCGGCCACGAACCTAGCCTTTAGCAGCAAGGCCGGTGCTACTCGTCCAAGGATCGGAACAGACGCTACTGCCAACTTCTAGCCGGCGACAGATCCAGGGTAACAATGTTTTGGCTTCTACATCCGGAACCACTTGGGCCCACACCTTTCGATCAGGGCAGAGAATGCCGCAGACCGGCCTCTGGCAAGTTCCTCTACTAGGTTTGGTTGCACCAGTTTTTAGGTCGCGTCTCTTGTTTTTCCATTGCCGGCCTAGATAAGTCTCATCTCTTTCAACGGTGGCGGAAAAAAGATGGGGTATATCTGTCTGGCAAGCCAGAGGAAGATAGGTTGAGGCGGGCAAGACTGGCTTGAGTTCAATCCTTGTTTCCTCGGCCATGGCAAACCACACAGGTAAGCCCGGCCAAAACCAGCGTCAAACCTGACCCCATTCTTGGCGTGATAACCGTAGAGGAAGCTTGCCCAGCATCCATTGGTAATTACAAACACGGCAAGGTACCTGTTCTCGTCGTACAGAGTACAATTTCTGGCCACCAGACCTGAAGCATTTCAAACACTTTGCCATGTGAGTAATCTAACAACATTAGTGGCTAAACTGCTACTTTACCCTAATTCGATTATTCAACAGGTGGTGGCTCAGCGCCAAGTGCATGCCAGAAGTAGCGCTCATCCCATACAACTTTCTCTTCAATTATTTTGCCATTAGCAAACCTTCAAAAAACAAAGGCTTCGTGTGTTAATTTTTTCCCCGTAGGCTGTCCCATCATCTCATTTGTGAATGTACCGCTGACAATCATATGGGAAGAAACTTGATCTCCCTCAGCACATCGGTTTGGTGACAGCTGGCAACTACACCACTAAATCGAAAGCAGCATATTGGGATGGTCGAAACAACCGTGGAGAACCAGTTGCCAGTGGTGTTTATTTCTACTCAATCCATACGGCTAATTTTTCCGAAACAAGAAAAACGATCGTACTGAAGTAGACGCCAAATAGGTTGCTTCGCTAACAAGCGGAGGTATCGTCATCCGAACCTTGGTCGCCTCTTTGTCAAACAAAGGGGTGGTTCGAGATATTTCTTTCGGGATACGCAGGTAAGGCCGACTCAGAACCAACTAAAATACGCCGCCGCCGACCATCAGGCGTATGATACCGAAGACCACAGCCGTACTGCAGGTGATCAACCCGATAATTGGGCCCCCTCGTCGGTCTTGGGGGGACCCGACATAAGCTAGTCCGCTAATCACCAGGCCAACGAGGGCGAACGGAATCACTGCCCAATTGAGCCAACCGAAACAGGGCACAAAGGCGACCAGCATTCCCAGAATGGATGAAATCCCCCATACCAGGCTAAGTACGCGAAGCATAACGTTTCTCCTGCGTGCGGAAACCCATGATGTCCTTCACTGAGTAGGTGAAAGTTCGGTACACATTCCTGCTCTGTCTAATAAGAACGGTAGAAAAAACAACTTGGTTGGTGAGGAACAAAGACCAGATCCATAAACCTACCGGATGACAACCCTGAGCGGCAGTCACGTCTCCATCTGAGAGTGCATAAAAAGCAGTAGTCAAACCGCAAGCCGGGCAGGAAGAAGCCGTTTTTAACATCTGTTGGCAGGCCGGGAGGCGCAAACTGAGTTGATGTTGTGAAATCAGAAACGGGGTTAGCAAGGCGAAGCCCGTTATCAAAAAGACCACGAACCAAACGATCCATATTGCTTGGATCAACTCGTCTACCATTTGAAAATGACCCCAATACTATCCGAACGATCCCGATTTAAATCGGCGTATACCTGACTGGCCTGATCGGGATTAAAACGGTGAGTGATCAGATCATCAACTTTCATTTGTTGGCGTTGAACGTATTGTAGGAACAATCGTTGCTGGCGAATCGGTGTCCAGTAGGCGTAGGCCGGTGGCAGTGATTCATTATGCGTGCCGATCAAACGAATTTGCCGCGTCAGTAGATCAGGGGTCAAATGTTGTCTGGATGGGTGTGGGCTGTCACCCAGCAGCATAACGGTTCCGTATCGCCTGGCCAGAGGTAGGGCTAAAGGCAGTACAGAGAAGTGTCCGGTAGCATCGTATACAGCATCGGCTAATTGTCCGTCAGTGTGTTCAAGGACAAAATCTTTGGCTTCAGCCGCACTGCCGTTGAACCCCGCTGTTGCGCCATGTGCCAAGGCTAAGTCAAGCCGGGTTTGCATTTGGTCAATGACCAGTATCTCTCTCAATCCCAACAAACGCAGATATTGTGTTACCAATTGACCAATAGGGCCTTGCCCGATAACAACGGCTCTGTCGCCCATGGCGTGTTCAACTTGCCGGACGGCGGTTTGTGTGATGGTGGCCAGTTTGCTCCAGACTGCTTCTTCGTCGCTGACACCATCAGGGACTTTGACAATTTGGTCTGCAGGAATAGACAGATTAGCATATTGCCGATGTGAGGTGGTGTGAAAAATCCGTTCTCCCACCCGTAACCATTCGATATCAGAGCCAACCTTTATTACTTCGCCGACACAACTGTAACCGGGGAAAAATGGGTGTTTGACCCAACCGTGCCAGTGACTTCCAGGTTCTGAGTCCGCCCGGTAGCAAGCTAACTCAGTACCCATGCTCATCAACGTAACCCGCGTCTGGATGGTAAATTCGTGTGGAGCAGGTTCGTCCAGTAAATCGACTTCAACTAATTCAGCTTGTTCTAGTCCGGTAAAAATGATGGTCTTGGATTTCAAATCGATTTGTCTCCTACTTATAGTTCCGTTGAATGTTTGAAAATACCTACTTGGATCGTTTGCCTGCCTTTCATTATACCTAAGCAAGGATAAGCCTTGCTAGATCAGAGATGAAACAGTAGACCTCTTTCAAAAGTCAGGATTTGAGTTTGTGTTCAAGATTGTAGATGGCAGCAACCAAATTAAAGCAGAGACAAAAACGTCGTCACCGCTTGCGATCACGCTGGCACAGGAGAGAAAAGACCTTCTGTTTGCCACATGTTCAATCGCCGAGAATGTTTACAGTTAGATAGATTAGTGTTAAGATCTAACTTTTCCCTGACTCCAGAGCTAATTCATCAACCAATGTCAGAATTGTCGCCGCACCCAATCTGTTAAAAATGGCATTCTACGCGGAATGCAAGGTTATAAATGCCAGTCATGCGGTCACAATTTTGTGANTGGTGATCAACCCAGCTACAAATCAACCCAGCTAAAGCCAAACGACTGAGGGNAAGCTGACGATTACTTTTCAGTGGAAAGATAAAATCCGGCTTCAGTTCTAGCTTGACCCTGCACATAGTTCTTCGCCGATGCATACCAACTGTCGGCTAAGACTGTAGCCGAAGGCAAGCTGGTTTTGGACGCATTGGCTGATCGTCATGCGGAAAGGCTGGTTTTTTTACTGTAGGGGCTGCGTCAGTGCTGTTGATCACTCTTTGCTATCCAGATAGGATTCGGTTTTAACGACGATATCAAANCTGGCCGGCAGTGAGATGGAGGCATTTTGNTACAAGACCGTAATGAAATTGATGCCCTTGACATGATGCTGTTGGCCGTGATCNCAGTGCCGACGGACAATCTCGTTNTCATCATTGCCAGGCTAGTTCTCAATAGTATCATCAAAAATGAGAACCTCTTGTTGGGACTGGCTTCAGTGCAGCANTTATGGCAATGATACTGTGGATTACCGCATTTGTTGCTGCCATTTCGAACAATATGGCTCCTTTGGCAAACATGACTATGATAAGGTTACGGTTACTTGTATCATGTGCCTTAGTTTACACCATCACTTACCTTAATCCTGGCCAATAGCTACTGACATTTCAATTTGAGTCGGTGTCCACTTTTAACCAAACGGGCTACAAGGGACATCAGTTCCTGCATTACAGTACGGATTCGCTTTTTCTCGACTGGGTGTCGTAGCGGTGATAGTTCTCCTGTCAACCCCGTCGATCCAATCTGGCGCAGGATATCGTAGGCCAGCGTTCCAAGAGTCAATCCCAGATCATTGGTGGCAAATTTACCGGAAGGGCGCCATTCCAGATCCCGACCGGTTTTTTCAGTTCGATATGAAACCGCTCTGAAGTGGCGTGATCCTGCATGGTCCACCATCCTTCCAGGGTAATCACCGGGATCAGTTGAGTCTGCCCGCTTTTGCCAATGTTTTGTTCGGTCATGCGGATCCCCCGACGCAGGCTGGAGCTCTTTTTCTCCCCTTCACCGTTGGGTTGACTTTAGTCTTCAGTGATCTGTTGGCTGAACGGGGCAATCCGCATCTCTTCCTTTACGTAGGTGGTAACAGGCTTCTAGTTGGCCCGGTGGCAGAATCTAACTCCTAAATCTTTGCAATTAATTTACCCTGGTGCAACCAGATATCGTTGTCGCAACTGAGGTTATCCTTGTGTTTCCTATAGATATAGAAGTATTTGCCTTGCTGATAGTTGGAATCGACACCAACGTATGTTCTGAAGATAGTCCGGGGGTCAACCTTCAATTTCCAGTTCCCGATTAGCAACATCTTGATATGTGCTGAGCCTGCCACTCGCAACCTCAGTCATACTGACCGTTCGCCTGGCTTCAGAAGACTCGTGGCAGGCCATAACCAGAGCAACCGCCGCCAGTCCCTCCTCAGCACCAACTTCGACTGGCGTGCCTTGGTCTATGGCATCCAAGAGTTCACCCACCTCTATGGCTAAGAGCTTTAAATCAGCTTTTCCACCAACTCCTGATCCTGTGTTTTCATAGGACGCCAGCCGTTGTCCACCAAAAAATCTGGCCGTTCGCTCGTCGAGGGTAAAATCGGGTACCAGTGCCAAGACTTGTTCCTCACTCAGAATCCCATGATACTCGTTATGGTATAGCTGAAAGGGTTTACCTGAACGCACGCCTGGCAGATCGATTTGCCCCTCACTACCAAAGATGGTGAAACGGCGGAATCCGGGGCCATATGCCGCCTTGTCGTCCAGCCACTGACCTAAAGCTGAGTTTTCAAATTCAAGGTTTGCCATAGCAATGTCGGGCGCGTCTGCCATCTGCGCATCGGGGTAATTATGGGCATAGTGGTCGTGAAACCCTTTCACTGGCATTCCCTTGAAAACACGCTCCGGTTCTGTGAGCCGCACCTGACCGGTCACCGTTTTAACAGGTCCTGCCAGGTACATCTGCATATCTGCGTTGTGAATACCAGACTCCAGAATCGCCCCACCTTGTCGACGCAGATATTGCCAACCTCCAGCGGATGCACCACGACCACCACCTGAGGTTAAATCCAGCACAGTGCGGATGTTTCCGATAGCCCCGGTTGAGAGAAGCGCAGCTGCTAATCGACTGACCGGATCACGCCGATAGTTCTCGGCCACTGAGAGAACCGTACCATATTGTTGGGCTGCAACTTGCATTAGACGACAGGCGGCAACTGTGGGCGCCATCGGTTTTTCGCATAACGCATGTAAACCCGCGGAAGCCGCCTGCACAGCAATCGAGTGATGGGCGGCCGCAGCGGTGACAATGTCCACTACCGAAAGGTCTGACGTGCCTGAAATAGCATCTTCAAGCGATCNGTAGACGGAAGGTCGAGNGCCAAACAACTCTTCCGCTTCTCCGNCCACAAACTCGGCNCGTTCTAACTCTGGNTCNACGACCGCACTCACCTCGAGTCGGTCNGGTTCAAAGTCCAGAAGAACTCGATATCCTCGCAGGTGCCGACGCCCCATTCCNCCGCATCCCACCAGAGCCAGTCNATGACAAAAAGACATGTTTTTTCCTCCTCAAGGTGAGTCTNAACCCACCGATATTCAGTTAAATTTATGGCCAGCCATGACATTAGCCTAGACCACCCTCTCCCCCGTTTTGTCGGCTGAACCATCATAGGTCTCGATAGGTTTTGTCCCTGCGTTCACTATTCTAAAAAAAACAGTCACATGACAATCCTCTGTTCAATCTCTCTCCATTGATTCGCTAATACCAGAATGCGTATGAAGGTTGATTCAAAAGAACGCCGATGATAGTCCAAACCGTTCCAACGGTAAACTCGCCCAGAATCAAACCGAAAAAGAGAGGCCAGGCCCAGCGATAGGTGCGGAAGCCCCCTGTTTTAGAATGATTAATTTCAACAACCAACCAATTAGGAAGACTGACCAGACCAAATTCATTGTTCAACTGCCAGACAGTACACATCCAACCGGATGGAAGAGCCATCCAACAAATCTTCGCTGCATAACTATCAAAAATATGGTAAAAAGCCCACCAGCACCTATCGCCATAATACTGGATAATCTGTTGCCTCAGGATAAGACAGCCAGCAGGGTAGGTATTTGTTGAAATAGACACCATCGTAATAATGCACTCCGGGAGCACCTATTTGATAGGAAAAGTGCATCAACGTACACAGGCAGGAGATAATCCTGACCACTGTGGTCAAAATAACTGCCCAGAAAAGCGGTCTATTATTTATCCCCGACTGTTCGGCTAGTTTAAATCCCTCCAACTGATGAGGTGCGGCCCCTCCTTGATAGGCTTTGTGCCCCCCCAAATGAAAACATCGTCAAGTTATTGGCGCCAAGACGCCGAGTACCGAAAACCGGGACCAGCATCATATCCGGATGGCCAAAGGTTTTGGCTGCGGCATATGACCAGAAGTCGTGAACCGGTGGCCCAGTTAGGCGCGGATTCTGCTAATTGTGGTCCAGAGGGTAAAGCAGATGCCAAAATAGAGAGCTACGACCCAGATCGACATCCTCGCCCGGCTGCAAAATAAAATCAGAAACAGCGTCCCCCCTGCCATGGCCAAAAGTGCTCCTTGATAAGAGATTGGCTCATTAGCATCGGACAGTCGGCTAAGGCCTGGCGCCATTATGCTGTCCCGATCACCTTTTGATTGATCGGATACGAAGGCAGTTTTAAAGATGTTTTTGAGATGTTCCCTACCTCCCCAGAGGGCAAAAAAGAAGACCACCAGCGCAGCACCAAACATCTGTTCATCATAATAAGGGAAGCCTGTAATTTTTTGCCACCCGGTGATTCCGCCAAGGACTCTTTGGGCTTTACTACACAGATAGAAAAACCAAACAGAGAAAGTAAGATCTAAAGGGGCAAAAAAGCACAGGCCGATGGCAAACGGATAAAAGAAGATCGGTAACCAGCCCATCGCATTAAAGGGATTTTCGGTAAAAAGACAACTTATATCTCGCTGTCGAACCGGAATTCCCGGAATGGCTGGCACCAGAAAATGAGCGCTGTTTACCAGATCGATAAAACCTGCCAGCGCAAATCTGACCCACAATAGTTGGCTTCTCCAAAAAACTCCACCCATTGTCATAGCCAGCGGCAATTGGATGATGGGATGACTCAGCGTTTCAGCCTCAATCCACTGTCTCCTAAGAATGGAGTTAATACACAGAATCATGAAAAGCGTAATACCAATTACGTCAAATAATTACCTATATTAGAGCCCAGGTACAATGACCGATGTTTTGGATATTGCCTTCTTCATCACCAAAACAATTCCAGGCTTCACCACAAGCATCAACGATTTGGTGATAGTTTTTGAAACAGGTATTTGAGAGGCCAATTTTCCTTAACTGTTGCCAGACCTGCTCCATTGGATTGAGCTCAGGAGAATACGGTGGCAGAGGTAGTATAGAAATATTTTGAGGTATAACAAGGGTCTCAGTGGTGTGCTAGCTAGCCCGATCCATCATGATAATGGCATGATAACCATCTTCAACTTGCTCGGATATTTGATTTAAATGGAGTTGCATCATGCCAGTGTTTGTTTCTGCTAGAACTAGGGTGCATCCCTTATCTTTATCCGGGCAAATAGCACCAAAAACAGATGTGGAAATAAACTGTTTTGGTCTAATGACTCTCGGCCTGGTGCCTTTTGTGGCCCATTGTCTGGTTAAGCTTCCCTGCTGGCCAATTCTGCTTTCATCTGGCCACCAGACTTCGATCTGGTCGTTCTTAATTTGTTTTGTTATCTTTTCGACTTCATCTGGGAAGTTTTCCTTAAAAGCCAGAATAGCTTCTTCTGAGGACTTTGGATCTTTTGAGCGGCCTGAGATCCAGACAATATTGAGCCGATCTAATAGGCTGTAGACTCCACTATCTGAATAATTACAATCGAATTTGTCGGTCAGTAATGGCTTAATATTTTTGGCTGTTATGCGCCCACCTTGGAAGGAAACTTGCATTTTATCAAGTTCAATCTTGAAGTCTTCCTCCTTCTCAGGGGGTAACCTAGGTTTTCGACCTCGACCTTCTCTTTCTATGAGTCCCTCATAGTCAAATTCAACCAAAGCATCTACCCATGAAGGCAACGTTTTCTCTTTGGCCAATACCATCTTCGAAACTTCTGCTGGAGATAGACCGAATTGAACATGATGTAAGACCAGTAATTTAATCTTAATTTTGGGATCAGGCTCAACCTGGTAGGAGGCTGCGAAGTCATATTTTTCTATCGGTGGTAAGTTGTCATGTTTCATTTGTCTAGGATAGCAAAATCAAAGACAAAAAACGGTAATTATTTTACGTAATTGGTATGAATGCCTGTTCTAGACTGACGGCTGGGATGCTTGGGCCAAAGTGTTGCCAGCCGAGCAACACATGGTGGGGAAAAACTATGGCCATGGAGCCAGACAACTCAAACAGCCGCCATCATCTGGGCCGGATGAGGCGAAGAAGGAAGATATCAGCCGGTCGGAAGAGATGATCAGCCAATCTATCGGCCTGTGGCTTGCTCTGACTACGGCGGAAATCTTCCAGGAGTTTTAAAACAAATTCATATCTATCTATAACTGAACACTCTCCAATATGATTCTGATAGCCGAAATGATTTAGCCATTCTTCTTCATCCAGCCTGCATCGGTGTCTTTCTGGTCTTTCTGGTCTTTCTGGTTATCATTCTAATCTTCGGCGACATCGACATTCCTGATGGATTTATTCTCCTCTCTGGTGTTAGGCTGCCTCGGAACCGCTACCATGCTGGTATCAACCATTGGTCCTTTCGGGGCCGAAAAACCGTTTTGAGGCCGAAATGGGTCCCACGGCTGAAAAAGTTTTTCGCTCCGTCCTGCCGGGGTGAGTTGTGGCCTGAAAAGGCCGATGGTCTCGGCATTAGGCAGCGTATCGTCAAGACTCAAAGCGAGAACAGACAGAAAAGGAATGTGATCCTGGATCTGAAACTCAAGCTGATCGGCAGGCAGTAGCAGGAATTCAGAATCATGATCTGGAACCTGAGTCTAACATCAAAAGGCTTTCGGTCTGTATTAGACTTTGGCTCTTGGTCTCGAACGGTCGCCAAAGTTTGGCCAAACTGCTGCCAGTTGACTCTTTGGTTAAGTTTCAGCAGCGGGTGGCCGTTGCGGTCGAGTTGTTCAAAACCGTCTACCAGTCAAAAAGTTCTGCTGGCCTCAGGATCTATCCTTGGATGATGAGTTGAATCATCCTGATTTAATTGTCAATGGGCTAATTCTAACAAATGGGCAGAAAATTGTACGAATCTAACTAATTTTTAGAGGGACCCTTTATTTTTCTACTTTTCTGTCTGGTTGTTACTTGCTATGATGCTTAATTACTCCGCTTTACGACTTGGCTTGTTCCGCCACACTGATTATTTCCCCCGTGGCCTGATTGCCGGAGAAGCGTCGTTTGCAACAGTGAGAATACTCAGCGGTTTCATCCGGCAGTCGGCTCTTTCACCCCAGTAACTTAATCAGATACACCAATTTAACGAATAAAATCTGCTCCTTGCCTTTTTTCTTTTGATTGTAATTATAGACAATGAAAAAGTTACTTTCGGGTTGGTATTCGTAAGCAAAGAGGGCAAAGAAACGGCTCTCGTTTTGAAGGGTCTGCTCTAAACTGGAACGGAGATACATTCGCTGGGCGAATTGGTAATTAGCAACGAATCGACGAGTATTATCGATTAATTGGCTGTCTTCGACTAACCGTTGTTGACGAAATTCAAAATTTAGCTTGGAGGTTGGACGAAGAAAGACTTCTGGTCCCAAGAAAAAACTCTCTTTATCGTTGCGAATCCCAATCGAATTTCGAACACGAATCGAAATCCATTTGGGTGGAATCCAACCTAAAAAAAGGTCAAGGGTCCGATCGGTAAAAGCTTGGCCATCGTCATCTAAACGGTAATACCACTCTGGGCTGAAAAATAGGAAAAAGTCACTAAAACCAATGATATTCTGCAACCGAAACCGGTGATTGGCCAGTTTGCCATGATGATTGTAAAGCCGTTCGTATTGAGTTTCGTGGTTCAGAAAGTTAATGGTTGCCTTTCGCCGTTTTTCAATCTTCCCTAACAGGCTTACCCCACGACGATCAATGCGCGGGACAAACCCGGTTTCAGGTGCGAAATGTTGGCCGATATCAAAATAGCGAGCTTTAAAAGAGCTATGCCACGAAAAGAGACTGGCCTCTCGGGAGAGTTCTGCGAAAATCGCTTGATCTCGGTTAATGCCTTTTTCAATCCACTCCTGGGTTGTTTTCCACTCACTGGCATAAGCCAAGTTTAACTCCAGATCCTGTGGTAAGACGAAGCGGGCATCAATGCCAGAACTACGGTCGTAGTGTTCGTTCAAACCTGAGGTGGCTTGATCTTTGGTAGTGCCCAAAAAGCCAATGGTAGCAGTTTGACCAAACTCTCGCTGAAGACGAAAAACAGAATAACGGTAGTCATCCAAGGGTGGAAGTATATCCGCCTTTTCCTCTCTACTTGTATCTTCTGGTCCCGCTTGAGCAAATACCAAAGCGGTATTGAAATTTCCGATTTTTCCCGCCATTTTTGCTCCCCCTTTTAAATCTTCCACCCGTCGGCTATAGAAAAGCTCAATCGGCGCTTGAAAGATCTCATTTCCTTCTTGAAAAAAGGGGCGTTTTTCAGGGAAACGAAGTGGGATATCGGTCAGATTGACCATATCAGGATCGGCTTCAATCTGGGCGAAGTCTGGATTGAACGTCAAATCAAAAGCTAAATTTGAAAGTGGATATCGAAAATCAATGCCGGCAGCGGGTTTAGTTTGAAAGTCTTGACCTTCCATTTGCTGTGGCCGCACTGTTGCATAAGGCTTGATCTTGATTGGTCGGCGAGTGTTCAATCGGGTAATATCCAAATCGACCAGATGACCAAACCGAGAAACGGCATATTCTCGACCACCGAGATTAACCCATGACAACTCTTCCCTGCTGGAACGGTCCTGCCGCCAGAAGTTAATTCCCCAAGCCTGATCCTCTTCTTGTGAAAAGCGCAATTCAGCGAACGGAATCGAGAATTCAGCCGTCCACTTATCTTTTTCTCGGACAGATTGCCCATTCCAATCGCAATCCCAAGCCATATCAGAACCACGTCGTCCGCTATTGGCCCCTTCATTTTGCACACGTCTATCGGTTTGAGTTCCCAGTGCATTAAGTTCGAAACCGTAGCAGTTCCTCCGATCAAGATAGGTATCTAAATAAACGGCAACGTAATCGTCGATAAAGAAACGAGAATCCCGACGTGTTTCATTGGCCATCATTTGATCCATGTCAGTCTTGAAGCATTCAAACCCAACATAAAGACGATTTTTATCATAGAGTAGATAAATATTCGTTTTCAGGTTGGTTGGTGCGCCGGGAGTCGGTTGGTGCTGAACTAAATCGTTGATAACCGTGGCAGTCTCCCAGCTCTTGTCATTGAGTCTACCATCAGTTTTAGGAGGGGCATCCGTCCACTGAGCGGTGACTCGCTTAAACTTAGGATCATCACTGACGGCCGAAGTTGTCAGCAGAATAAGCAGGCTGATTGATAAACCTATCAGGCTTGAAAGAGGGATTAAAGACTTTTTCATATGAGTTGTTATGTTAGTTCCTTTCCAAAGAAACGAAAAATAATAAACATCAGTGCAGTAGCCAGGACAAAACAGATCCAGGAGGGCATGCCAAACGCAGCTGGTAAATATCCAATCAACAGTGCCATCGCCGCGACTGTCAGGCTATACGGCATCTGGGTTCGCACATGGTGAAGATGGTCGCAAGAACTGGAGATGGAACTCATAATAGTAGTATCGGAGATCGGTGAACAGTGGTCACCGAAGATTGATCCATCCAGAACAGCACCTAAACAGATCGTGGTAGTCAGTCCGTAACGGTAACCATCCAGTTGAAAGGCAATCGGTACAACAGTTGGAATCAACAGCATCATGGTTCCCCAACTGGTACCAGTGGTAAATGAGGTCAGGGAAGCTAATAGGAAAACGACGGCTGGGAACCAGTGTGGCGGAATAGAGGATCCAACCGTCTGTGCTAAAAAGTAGCTGGTGTGTAAGGTGTCACAGGTGGATTTTAAGGCCCAGGCCAGTAATAAAACAACGGTTGGTAGCAGGCCGCCGCGCAATCCAAATAGAACCGCCTGGGCAATTTTAAGTGGTTGCAACCGGGCAAAGATGAGTGAGCAGAGAATGGCCGTTAACAAACCGATACCGCTGGCGATAGCCAAAACCGTTAGATTTTTCTCCTGGCTCGAGACTTCCGAAATCACGGCCCGCCAGGTGGCCCAGGAAAGGATCGAATCCTGACTATTTCCAAAAATCCAAAAGGCGGTAAAAATGGTTATAAATAGGGCAGCGATTGGAATGATAGCAGAAAAGGCTGAAATGTGGGCGTTTGGGTCGTGGCTCAGCGTAGACAGAACCTGCGACGTCATTGGCACAGCGTCATCCTCAAGCAACTTACCTGTATTGGCTGCACGCATTTCCGCCCGTCGCATAGCTGCAAAATCTCTACCGGTTAGTGCGTTCAATAAAACAAAGAGGATCATCATCAGACAGTAAAATCGGAACCGAAGAGTGTCCAGAAACATTGAGTAGCTATCACGGGCAATGCCGGTCGATTCGGCCACATTAGAAAATAGCCACAGCTCAAAGCCGATCCAGGTACTGATGAAGGCCACACCGGCAACAGGCGCTGTGGTAGCATCCACCAAAAAGGCTAGTTTCTCCCGGCTGATCTGTTTATGATCGGTAATAGGTCGCATAGCAGAACCAACAATCATGGTATTGGCATAGTCGTCGATGAAAATCATTAATCCCGCCAATATCGTTATCAGTTGCGTAGATCTGCGCCCTTTGGCCAATTTAGAGATCGATCGAACAACGCCTTGTAGACCGCCGGAGACCATCAAGACCGAGATCATGGCCAGAATCAGGATCACAAAGGCAATCACCTGACCGTTGAAGAGACTGATTGTTGGCGCAGCGGCATTGGCCTCCGATTCAGAAGTAATACCGATGGTCGTTTTAACGACGTTGATTGCCTGCTTGGCAAAGGCCTGAAACCAACTGTTGATGGTTAATGATTCTACTGTCAGAAATGCGGATAGAATAACGCCCAGCAGGATAGCGCAACTGAAACTGGTGAACAATCGGCGTGTAGCGATGGCTGCGGTAATGGCCAACAACGGCGGTAGGACACTGTACCAAACCACCGGTCCACCAGGAGATGTTAGAGCGGCTACATCATCGGCCGAGCGATTGATGGAGGTACCCAACCAGGCAGCAAGTGCTGCAACAACCATAAAGATAACAACGGGTGCTCCAACACTGATTAACCCCTGGTTATCGATATCGGACGGGTTTATTCGAATCGCTTTTGGATTCCCGTCGTCAGACAATAGCATGGGATTTTAGCGTTTCGTAGAGTGGTCGGCATTCAGCCAACAACCCCTCCAATCGGGGGGGAAATGGATCGGTTTTGGGGCGGTAAGGTTGGAACCCGGTTGACTTATGAACGTTGTGATACCAGTAGGGGGCCCAGACACCGTCTTCAGGTTGTCCACCTACTGGCCATGAAAGCATCGACTCCTGAAAGGGAATTCCAATACGTTGACAGAGTCGAGATAACACACCCGCCGGATCTTTCAGCAAATAAGTCGAATCAAGAACCAGTAGGTCTTGACCTAATTCTTGGAACCGATACAGCAGGTCTGCCTGTATACCAATACCTGTATCGTGCAGAACGGGTTTAGGGATTTGATTAATCAAGGAGCGAAGCACATCAAAAGGATCGCGGATTAGCAAAACGTTGATGGTTCGTGCTAGAAAAGCGAGATCTATTTCTACCAGATGGTGTGCCATCTGCTTCATAAACAGGATTGGACGATTACACTCACCGAGTATTACCTCTTGTATGACCTTTTGGCCATCAGTCTCCATTGCTGCTATCACCTCGTCATTCCCTGGATGGTCAGCACCGGAAACTTGCAGGTAGTGACCGTATAGTGGCTCGTCGATGACGCGTGTATCATTACGTTGAGCAAAAGCGTACATCAAAGCGGTAGACACGTTACGTGGTCCCGACCAAAGGCAGATACGGTGAGTTGAATCTTGAGAAGATAAATTTCCTTCAGTCACCAACAGAAACCTTTCGGTTAACTCCCTGGCCAAACATCAGTTTTTCTCTCAACACTTCATAATAACTTCGGCCTTGGGATCGGATCAGTTGAATCGTTTTCTCCGCTTTTCGGATACGGATTGGAATGTTTGGTTGAACGGAATAAACCTCTCGTTGGCCGTCAACTAGCAGTGTTCCCGCTGACTCATCAGCGATAGTCTCCTCAGCTTGAATAGCGATTTGGATCTCTGAGTCACCGTGGGTAATAAAAGGACGTACGGTTAGATCGTGAGGGGAAATTGGGGTTATTAAAATAGCATTGAGATGTGGTTCTGCAATCGAACCACCGCAGGAGAGAGAATAACCGGTAGACCCGCTCGGTGTGGATACAATTAGCCCATCTGCAGTGTAGTTGATACAAGGTTGTCTATTAATCTGTGTCTCTAAATGAATTAGTCGCATGTGGTGTCGGATCACCACGTCGTTGAGCGCATGTCGCTTTTCACCATTCGGTAAAATCACTTCCAACATCATTCGTGAATCAACTTCGTATTGGCCTGCCAAAATTCGCGATAGCGCAGGATAGAGTTCGTCACGGGCAACATCAGTTAGAAAACCAAGATGGCCGACATTAACCGCCAGAATAGGAACGGTTTCAATACCTGGTGTATGGACAGCATTAAGTAGCGTTCCATCCCCCCCTAAAACCAGAATTAGATCGCTGAGGCTGACAATGTCTGCACGTGCTCTGCTTGATGACGCGTCCAAATCTGTCAAACTTGTTGGCACTCCTTCAGGTTCTATTGGCAATATGTCGCTTGTTTGGGACGAAAGGGAAACGGCGTCATCTGAGGCTTGGTCGACACCAATGATTTTAGCTTCATCACTGGGTATCAAAGACTGAATGCCGTGTTTGCGAAGCCAAGCAATAGTAGTTGGTACAATCTCGAAAGTTTCTGGCTTGGTAGTGTTGATAAAAAAACCGATTGTTTTCATGCTTGTTCTTGCGAAAGCAAGGAGAAATATAGGGTGTTGTTCTGAATTTGACATACTCCCCATAAATAAATTCGGGGGATTTTGAGACCGATAGCCGATACTGGACGCGACTCTAGTCTTACTCAGTCTCCTTCAATGGACGATGTTTCGCCCAAAAATTTTGTCATCGAATCCCAACAGGTTTTACACAACACAAGTTTAGTGCTGAAATCACCATACCGACCCTCTTTTAAAGGGTATTAGTTTCGGATTTCGCCTCTGAAACAAACAGGCATTTTAACACAATGAAACCACTATAGCTAAACAATTCATCTCCAAATCTAAAGATCAAGGCTTTCTTGCTGCCTTAATAGCAACGATTTTGAAGATAGAAGGTAATGAAATTTGAAATTAAAGACCTACCCTATAGACAACAAATTCAGAGTAATATCTGGCTCAAACTGCCCACCATATACTTGTGGGCATATTGTGAGCAGGCACATTCATAATGAGAAACAGCGTTCCCGCTGTCGTCAATGTGGACGGAAATTAGTTTGTTCGACTGACAAAAGGATTGGTATACAGACGAAAGAAACTATCGATAAACCGCTTGGACAAAAAAATAACGGCGCGGAAGAATCGGAGACTGTGAGGACTTAAACTCTCGTGGTTCTAAAATCATACCAACGAAAAATACACGCGAGTAAGAAAAGAGAGTGAAAGTAAAAAAACGACGACTAACAGTCGAATGCAATGAGGTCTGTTGCCGCCAACAAGAACAACTAACCATAGCTGTGGTTAGCCTGGATAGAGAAAACGAGCAAATTATAGGGGGCGTATGAGAACAGGTGCCAACGGTCTTGGAATCCTGATTTGGACACTTGTTTATCGTCAATGTGCCGGATGGTAAACCAACTTTTGGACAGCTTAGCAACAAGTATTACCTACCAAGCGACACCGACCGATGGAAAAATCACATCGGTGCAATTGGGATTTCGTCCATTTCCATAATCGATTACATGTTTAACTAATACTACCTAAAGATAATGAAATCCCGTAGTTGAGATCGTGCATAAACTCACGGATTGGTAATCCTCCAGATCAGGCCAAGTAGAAGTTGGTCACACTCTATAAGAGATCTGGGAAAAGCTGATCCGTAATCAAGCCGTTTCGAATGCCTTTGGTGCTGACCGAGATCTGAGATGTCCCGAAGTGCTGCATCAGGTGACGCACAATTACCGCGCCGCCGAGGATGACGTCGGCACGTTTCGGATCTAAACCGGGAATCTCCGCCCGATCATTGATTGTGCAAGATTGGAAGAGTTGGATTTGATGTTCGATCTCGTCGAGCGAAAGCGTCTGACCGTGGATCTGATCTTGATCCAACTTTTGCAAAGCAACTTTGATCGAACCGAGATTGACCATTGTCCCGCCGATCCCGACAAGGGAAGTATTTTCTGGTGGTGGGTGATCGGCGAAAACAGTTTCGAGATGTTTCGAAAACGCCTCAATTTCTGTTTGCTGCGGCGGATCATTTTTGAAAAACCGATCCGTTCCGTAAACGGCACCGATCGGTCGGCTGTTGTATTGAACTCCATTTTGGTGATAGATTAATTCCGTACTACCGCCACCAACATCTGTTACGACCAGATTTTCACCGAGATGCGATCTGAAAATTTCATCACTACAAACAGCCAGATACGACAACTCTGCTTCACGACTACCGGAGATCACCTCAATATCGATGTCACAAAGTTTTTTAACCAAATTCAGAACGTCATCAGAATTGTCAGATTGGCGAAAAACGCTGGTTCCGATTGCCCGTATCTGATCCGTCGGTACACCAAGTTGTTGTGCTTTATGAGAGAAAGATTTGATCGTCGCTGCCGTTCGGCTAGCAGCACTTTTCTTGATTCGACGAGTCTGTTCAATCCCTTCGCCGAGGCGCAAGATCTCAGAGTCGTCGTGAATTGTAACAAAACTTCCACTTTTCGGATCTATTTCACACACAAAAAGAATTACCGAATTTGTGCCGACATCAATTGTCGCCCAGCGATTTGAAGCAACTTTTGATTTCATAAACTACTCCTCTAAAATAGTCGAAGCGATTGTCTTCGCGAAAGTGTTGATCTGCTGTAGGTAGCTGAGAAAGTCGAGATGAAAGTGACTACTATCGACCGATTCCTGAAACCCCTGGCTTAGGCGATTGTAATGAGTCCGTCGATAAATACTCTCAATCTCGTCTAATTCGGTCTGTGTCGAAACAATATTTTTGGCGGCAGTTCGATCCTGGTCAGCAATCACTTGAACCGCACGACCATAGTTTTCGAGGACGAGAGTATGATAGCGAATTAACTCCTCACGCCCCTCTTCCGAAAATTCAATGTTGCGACTCGTTTTTTTTACGGAAATCGGAACGAGATCTCGCGATATTTGGGCACTGATATGTTCGATCACTTTCGCCAAATGCAGCATCTGAAAGGCACGCTCCGATTGCTGTAAAGTGACATTCCCACCGGTGATGGCCGACAAAAATCTGGTGAGCTCGTATTCGATATAATCGACGAGCGATTCCTGTTCGAGTATCTCTTCAGCCGATTCTCGATTGTTTTCGATGAACGTAGGTAAAACTTTCTGCAACATTTCGCGAACGATCTCCCCCATTCGGATCAATTCAAATCTCGCTTGTTCGATCGCGATCACCGGTGTCGACAGTAGATCTTCTGTGATGAACTGCATTTTTGGTGTCGGTTTCTCTGTCGCAATTTCTTCTGTCTCCGGGATTACCTTTACAACTAGCCGTGCGATCACTCCCGCGAAGGGCAGAAAGACCAACGTGTTCACGATATTAAAGATCGTATGCGCATTGGCTATCTGGCGCGGGCACTCGGCCGCGAGTTTTTCGGTGCCTGAGATACCCGCTACAACGGGTGATATCCGCGTCACTAGGTCGGCTAGGGGGCCAATGAAGGCGACCCAGAGCAATACGCCGGCGACGTTGAAAAAAACATGCACAATAGCAGCGCGAACCGCCTCACGCGGTTTCCCGATCGATGCCAGCATCGCCGTAACGCAAGTGCCGATATTTGCGCCGAAGATCAGCGCAATCCCGGCTGTAAGTGTGATGAACCCTTGACTCGCCATCACGATTACAATCCCTGTTGTTGCTGATGACGACTGCACAAGTCCGGTGAAAACAGCGGAGACCATAATACCGAAGATCGGATTTTCCATCTGTTTCATCAAGTCGATAAACGGCTCATAACTCCTCAACGGTTTCATGGCGTTGCTCATCACACCCATTCCGAAAAAGATTAGTCCAAGTCCCATTATAATCTCGCCGTAATGTTTTCCCCGTTCGTTTTTAGACGCAAACAGCATAGCGAAGCCGATCGCGATCATCAGCAGTGCATATTTGGTGATTTTGAAAGCGACAATTTGAGCGGTGATCGTCGTACCGACATTTGCGCCAAAGATCACGCCCACACCTTGCGAAAGCGTCATCAGTCCAGCGCTGATAAAACCGACAACTAGAACTGTCGTCACTGATGACGATTGGATCACCGCCGTCACGAACGCTCCCGTCAACGCACCGAAAAAGGGGTTGGTTGTCAGTTTGGCCAAGAGCGTTTTCATCTGATCACCTGCTACGGCTTTGAGTGCATCGGACATCTGCTCCATGCCGAACAGGAACAACGCCAATCCACCAAGCAATCCCATCACCATAGTAAAGGCGTCCAACGAATCCGATGGCGAGTTTCCGGAATCTGCCGCCATCGCTATCGAAGCCGAGAAGATCGGAAAAGCTGCAATCAGTAAGATAGCTAAACGAAACAGCATCTGATGTAAATCCGCCCTGATCCAGCCATTGTATCCCGGCTCTAGTCGGCTGTCGGGGATATTACCAACTTTAGCCAGCTGGATCTTGTGGATCGGTTTAGTCCTACTACCAATTTTCAAGGTATTACCTCCATGGATGGGTTTCAGCAAACAGATGGGCCAGTGAAATCTAGATCTACCAACCTGTTAGCCAAGTTTTCCGCCGAGCGGTCCCCGCAAAAGTAGGAACAGGGGATCTCTCGGTCAGTGTCAGCAAAGCAGGATTCTGCTCCTCCAATTACTGAATAGAATCAAATGATATCGTTGACATTGATGCTCGCAATATCGACCGAAGGCTCTGGATATTTCATATTCAGATTTTTGAGGGTTTTTGCAATCGTTTCTGCAATGATCAAGTCTCGGCATCTTTTATCGTTGGAGGGAATAATATGCCATGGTGCCCATTTGGTATTGCAGTTGTTGAAGACATCTTCAAACGCCTCCATGTAACTGTCCCAATACGCTCTTTCTCTCAGGTCAGCCGGTGAAAACTTCCAGTGTTTGTCTGGATTTTCCAAGCGGTCCTTAAATCGTTTTTTTTGCTCTTTCTTTGAAATATACAGGAAAAATTTAAGGATGGATATCTGGCTCTGGGATAGAATTTTCTCAAACTCGTTGATCTGGTCGTACCTTTTCTTCCAGACCGATTTCGGCACAAAATTATGCACTCGAGTCACCAGAACATCTTCGTAGTGAGAGCGGTTGAAAATGACGATCTTTCCCTTCCGAGGAGCAGCTTTATGTGCTCTCCACAGGAAATCGTGAGCAGCCTCCTCATCAGATGGGACTTTAAAACTAACCACATCACAGCCCTGGGGGTTGACCGCCCCCATAACATGCTTAATTGTCCCATCCTTACCACCAGCATCCATCGCTTGAAGCACAATCAAGAGTGCGTGCTTACTTTCGGCATAAAGCAACTCTTGCAATTCAATAATTTCGTTTGTAATTTCCGTTAACTTTTTCCTCATCTTACGCCGGCCTTCATCGTGGCCAGCCATATAGTCAGGATCGAAATCGTCGAGTTTTATCTTTTTGCCAAGAGGCAGTTTTATTGGTTGAGACATTTGAGATTGACTCCTTATTAGTAGCCTATTTGTTAGATAATAAGCTAGGTCAGCTGTGAGGCTCGGTAGAATATTCAGATATCCTTAGACTCTGCGAAAATCAACGTCCTTCTGGTTAGATTTTAGCGATCTACTTGGCCTTAAATGTTACAAGATTGTTTGGATGTTACAAAGTCATGCTATCTATTGGTATTATAACCGAAATCGATATTATTGGGTAGGAAAGACGAAGGATCGTTAACATTGGCCGGTGGGTGTAGAACAGCTGAACGAATTGTACTGAAAAAAGCGGTTAATTTACCCGCAAGGTATAGTATTCAGATCTTATCGTTGTCACCGATACGTGAGATAGCAAAGGTGATAAAGAAGCCCAACACGATCCCACCAATTGACCCGCCGACCTGAGCGGTAGCCGGCGTGAAGTACTGTGTGGGGTAATCCTCCAACTCCAGTTGAGCAATCAATACCTCCGTCATCGTCTCTCCTTTGACGACATCGCCGGTGGCCGGTACCACGCCGACCTGGAAAGGCCAAAGTCCTATCACCGATCCTAAAAGTAAGCCGATCAGAATTCCCAGCGTTGCTTTCTGAAATTTTTTGAGTAGTAGCTGAAGCAGGTTACTAACGCCGACCACCCCGACCACAACGCCCAGGCCTACCGGAATTCCGACCTGCAGTGCGATCCGGATGGCCTTGCTCATCTCTCCACCTTTTAGTGCAAGCTTGAAGACATCGACGGCGGATAGAATCGGGATGTACTGACCAAGCACGAGGAGCAGGTAACCGCCGCTAACCCCCGGCAGTATCATAGCACTGGCACCGGCCACGCCGGCCAGAAACAGCATGATGATCCCGGTACTGCTGTTGTCCGCGCCAGCCTGCCTCTGTTGTGAATACGCCAGAAGTGCCATCACGATGAACCCGGCTAGGACCCCACGCCACGTTGCCGGGCGGGCCGGCTTCACCAGCTTCCAAACGATCGGGATACCACCAAGCGATAGACCGATGAACAGGCTGTACATCATCCAGCGATGGTCAACGACAAGTTCTTTGACAACGCCGGCAAAAAGTAAGATCGCCACAGAAGCAGCCCCTACTACTGATCCAAGTACGGCGATCGTCGCAACACGCAGCCTCAGTGTTGTGACTTCGGCTATGGCATTGATAAAGCAGGGGTAGATGCCTGCGGCTAATAACATCGTACCGCCGCTGATACCGGGAACCAGATTGGCAAGCCCCATTAGTATGCCCCCGATTACGGAACGTAACATGAGCAATGGTATGTTATTTGTCTTACTCATGTTGGCAACTTCACTTTCTAACCGAAGGAGTCTTTCACTAGATAGAGATTTTTGCTCGTAGATGATTAATATAACGAACGTCGATTCGAGCTAAATCGACGACGGTTTCGACCGGTTCACCACTGTACTCACTATGGAAACTGACCGGGCCGTTAAAGCCGATTCGTTGCAGTGATTGAAGCGTCGTCTCCCAGTCTACAAAACCATGACCCATATGAATCACCTGTCCTCCACGATCGCCAGAGCGTCGGGCCAGATCCTTGAAAGCAATGACGGCCAGGTACTCTTTAACGATGTCCAGGGCCATATCAATTGGTTCGCCCACAATCGAAAGATGTCCGGTATCAGCAAAAACGCCGACGTAAGCTGGATCAAATCCCTGTACTAAAGCCATTACCGCCGAAGCGTTCAAACCCATAGTGGTACCGGAATGGTTGTGGATACAGGTCCGAACCCGGGTTCTTTCGGACAACGTCTGAAACTTATCCAGCAGTCTACGCAGTCGATCAACCTCCTGCCAGTAGTCGGTACCGATATCCCATTTCCAATATCCAAGTTTAATATTTTCTACACCGGCTTGCTGGCAGGCTTCATACACTCGAACCGTAACGTCGGCTTCCGGGTTTAAGAAGTCCCCGGGGGTAGTTACCAAAGGAATCGATAAATTATGGTCGGCAAAACTTTGTGCCGCAGCCGGTAAAGCCACTGTCACATTGTCGGGATTAACTGGATAGCCAGACCGAACACATAGATCTGCACCTTCAACACCGACTGACAGAAGTGTCTGAATGACCTGGTCAATATCCAAGCCTTCTAGATGTTTCGTAAACATGATGTACTTCATCGCATAATTACTCCTACGAATGAGAATTTAACTGTTAATCCAGGTTTTCAATGAATTCAGGTGTTGATAGTCAGTCAAATCAACCGTAATTGGTGTCACTGACACCTGATTCTGTTGAAGTGCGTAAATATCGGTGTCGTGACCGATATCGGATCTGGCTCGTTCCCCACCGATCCAGTAATAAGGGTTACCGTAGCGATCAGCCCTTTTAACCGCCAAGGCACTATAACCTCCCCGATCTTGCCGCGTAACAGTGAAATCGCCGATCTCGGCCAGGGGAACATTGGGAATATTTACGTTCAACAGAGAGCCGTTCGGGATCTCTTTCGATAAAACCTGCTTGACCAACCGGCAAGCAATTTGGCTGGCCGGCTGGTAGGCTTCTAGTGTATCGTCAATAGTGGCTTTGATCAGGTCTTGGGATAAAGATTGGTCTTGCTCATGACCTGTGGACATTGATTCCTGAGATCGGTTTCCACGCCAACCCACGAGCGAAATGGCGATCGCTGGAATGCCTAGCAGAACACCTTTTCGAGCCGCTGCCAACGTCCCTGAAAAATGAACATCATGGCCGAGGTTTTCCCCTTTATTGATACCAGAAACGATCAGGGTCGGTGGTTGTGGCATCAGCGAGGCAATGGCCAGGTCCACACAATCAACCGGAGTACCGTCAACCGCA
>PACG01000196.1 GCA_002699335.1 Candidatus Poribacteria bacterium | reverse complement strand
TTTGGTGGCGGCACTGATGGCAGCCGTTTTGAGACAAATAATCGTAATTTTGCCAGAGGCCATTCAATTTTGACTCAAAATAATGTTAACTTAAAATTTTCGCCTCTAAAATGCGATTTTTAGAAGTGGCCTTTATAAATAAAGAAAAGTTAGTCAAATGTATCCTTAAGGTTACGGCACCAACAAGGAGAACACCATGAACGGCCAAGACCATTTTACCTTACCAACCGAATTACTTGGACAAATAGCTGAGCCAAGCCTTGATTTTCTGCCAGAATTGATCCCTCTTTTGCTTAACACCGCCAGGCCAACTGAAGGCAAACTTCATCTGGCTGTGGCTCCTGACCAACGATCAGCTAATCGACCAGCTTAGGTCAATGGATATCAACTCAAGACGGTCAAGACTGGCATAGTTCCCATCATTTTCGGTCTGCCTCCAGTAGGGAGGTGGTTTTTAGCCATCGGCCTCTTGCATAAAGGCATGCACCGTGAACGAGCTCTGATGCTAACTTTGGCCCAGATGTATGTCCAGGCTGTTTCTACTCGCTAGGTTGCCGCCATTAAAGAAGGCCGGTGTGGTACCGAGGTCTGAGCTACGCTAGTCCGCCAAGGAGAGCCGACCACTGAGCCCAATCGTTTACCTGCCTGGTTGAGAAATTCTGTCTCAATTCAAGAAATCTTAGCTTATCTCTCTTCCGTCAATACTGCTCCTAGTGAAGCTGGTTAGTCTTAACGCAATAAAAGGAACCCAACCTTTTTATGTGTATGGTACTGAAACCGAGTCAATTGCCATGGGTGAGAATGATATGAATCCTAACTAGCCAATATTACAGGTCGATCGCCTATGCAACAGCTGAAGGCTGTATTATTCGTGGCCAACTGAGCCTGTATCAAGTCGTTCTGGAAAAAAATTATCTGAACTAATGTTATCTCAATCCTTCAGGAGCCAATTCACCGATTGAACTTACCAATTCATCTGTATTGTCTGTCGGAGTTGTGTTTGCGCAAGCTGGCAGGGGGGTGTCAAATTGATAATTCGGGTTATTTTTTTGTTGTCGACGAATTTCTCGTATCTCACGCCAAGCGCTGATTAGTGTTCGAGGCTCAGGCATGTCATGTGCGATAGCTTGGGATAATTTCTTTAGGTTGTAGCAAGGGACACCAGCATACATGTGATGCTCAGTGTGCCAGTTCATTCGCCAATATAGGAAGGATGCAAAAGGGTTTAGTTTTATTGACCGAACACATTTCCGAAAGTCCGAAACATTATCTTGGAGTCCACAGTGCTGTGTAATACCTACAAAGTATCCAAGCCAATTCGCGGTGAAGGCGAAAAAGTTTATTAAGAACGGGAGTACCCACTGACCGGTCCAAATTGAATAGGCAAAAACGGATCCGTGAAAGAGCAGTTGGAACCTCGACCACCACATGGATTTTCGATGTTCGGTGGGCTGGTCCTCGTGCAAGGCCCGTAACCATTCCTGACTGGGAATTTCAATCGAGCCAACTAGTCCTAGGGAAGATTTAAAGGTCAAATAGATTGTAGAGAGTAGGCCCCCCTTTCCAAAGACCCGACCGGATTTGGAGAATATATTCAGGGTAAAAATTTGAATTAAAAAAATAGGTCCTAAATGCGGATCAAGAGGGAAAAGATTTTCACGGTCTCCGTCTGGACATTGTGTATATCTATGGTGGTAGGTGTGGCTGCTGGCATAGTCAAATGGATCCCACCAGCTTAATAGGCTAAAAAGGTACATAAAAAACTTGTTTAACCACTTAGTTCGAAAGACAGTTCCGTGACCAAGTTCGTGAGGAGCTACCCCACTAAAAAAGCTTCCAATGGTTCCGTGGGCAAATAACATTATAGAAAAGATTAGCCAGTTTCCGACATTCCAGAAGTAATAGGCCAAAGATCCAGTGGATATGAATAGCGCGAGGTGTCCCCCAGCTTGGAACCAACCTTGCAGGTTACTTCGCCTCGAAAGCTTACGCAGTTTTGAGTGTTCGAGAGGACACCTATACCATTCGACGCGGACTGTTTTTCTAACTTCGGAGAGTGGACTGTAACTTTTTTCCATATCTTATTCCTCGGAAAAGTTTTAATTTCAGTGGCATAAAAACATGCCTTGCTTACGAGCAATAGAAATAGACATCACAGGGTACTAATTCAACCGCCCCATCTCGGCTGCACCAGCAACCGGCTTCTTCTCTGCTCTTATAAATGCACGCTACTTACCCTCCGAGGCACATTCCTTTATCGCTTACCCTTGGCAGTCATAAAATAGAATTCGTGTCCGGATTCGAGAGGTTAGGCCGGTTCTGTAGCGACTGTGATGTTTTAGGCCGAATCTGACTCAACTCCAGTCTCTGTACCCTTGATTATGAAGCCTCCCTTTGGTCAAGCACTCACTCTCCTCTTCGTTTTCTGTTTCCTGCCACTTGTATTTATCCTGCACACGGCTTCAGCTTGACCCGCGTGCCCATCCCCAAAAAACGAAAAACCAACCATTTCGTCAGCCATGCCCATAGCGAGTTCCGCCGTACCATCGTTTGCCAACACCGTTTTCCTCATCATCTAATTCTCATGTTAATCCTTAGTCTGGTTCATCGGCCTTCCCTATATCTTAATTCCGGCCATATAGATTTCATCTGCCAAGGTCAGGGGGATTTTCGGCATAGACTGAAAAGACCAACAACACTAGAAGTCATTTCATAAGTGCCTCATCGTTACGATGAGACCGGCCACATGAAAAAACGCGCGATACATGGTCAACTGTCGATCCCACCGCCGGCAATGCGGCCCGAGCTGGTCCGCCAACCGATGGTGCGCTCTATTTTCCATCGTTTTCGCTAGCCTCGTAGGGGACGACCATCTTGCTGCTTGTGTTGGGCTCTCCTGTCTATTTTTTCGATGCGCTACCATCAGCTCAATGTGTTGATCGGCCAGNCGTTCACGCCCGGATGACTGTCATCGGTTTGTCAGCAATTAAAGGCTGGATCGACGCCATTGGCTCGAGTGAAGCCAATGTGGCCTCACCAAGGTCACTTCCGCCGGTGAGGCCGAACAAAGGTAGCCTCCGAGAGGAATACCTGGCCGCCTTTGGTTTTTCCGACTGCAGGCCCCCTTTTTTGGCCGCCGCGAAGCTACCGTCGATCAACCTGCGCTACACCCGTAACCACGTCCCGTCTTCTTCCCAACGATGTCATCGAGGCCNACACGTTGACGGGCTAGGGTATCTGTCCGGTAAACTGGCCAACGGGTACCTGGCGTAAGAGCCAAAGAATGCCTTCAAACAGCTGGCAGATTGGAGCGCCAGGGAGGATCACAGCTCATCAATTCTGACAGCAGAGGAGCGATGGTGTCCCATTGCTCCGGGCTTAATACTTCTAAACCTCCTATGAACCATAAAATACATCGTATTGGTCAACCTGACCGTATGAAATGACTTCTAGTCAGATAATACTGAGCCTCCGCATCTAGACTGACTCCAGTAAATGTGACGTGGTTATATAAAGCCGTATCTATTCAACTGGTGGTTAGGTTTGACACAGGATTATGGCTATCTCTTTGCTTGGGGATTGGCAACGTAGTCTAAACACAGCTCAAACCCAACGCAAGTTTCCCTACCTGAACTAATAGCTGTAAAATAGCATATAGATGGAACTATGTAAAGTTATGGTCTGCCATCCAATCTGAACCATCTGGCTCAAGCTTGAATTAGCCTCAGGAGAACAGCTCTGAACTGACCGTTAATTGATTAAATTAAGGTGTCCGACTAAAGTAAAGATAGAGGGNTATTTTTTTATGTCGGTCTTGGGGGACGTTAGGAGGAGAAAGATTTCTACCCGATCTACTGATTCTGTTTCAGGCTGCTCAATTCTCACAAACGGTTGAGGTCGCAATTGCTNCGGGTGGTATGTTAATCTTACAAGNTGTAGCATTACCGGGTCNGATCGCACGCAGGGAGGATTTNCAGTTTGNGCGTTTTTCCTNTCGACTCACAGTGTCCGGGATCAGCAAGGCGTGTTGCTTTACGACANGCCCAACATCGTTCTACCGAGACAGATGNGAGCAATCTGTTCGGCCAAGCTATCACATCAATACATCCGTAACTCCGGCATATCCTAACGGAGTTGGCAACCCAGACAGGAAAATTGCAAGATGNTCGACGAAATTCAAGCCGTAGAGGCCTTTCCTAATGGTACANANTTGGCGACTGCTCANCGTCCTACTCAATAGAAAATGGGATGTAGATACTTTCTTATGCATGTCGTGCTTTGACATCTGGCCGCTTCAAATCGTCGCATTCTTACTTATGGGTGCACAAAATGATATTCGTTGACAGACGAAGGCTACTTNGAGGGTATNGGTTGCTGTTATTTCTGTTGTCGTTTAGCCTNGTGGATAGCCGCAGGTTGGATGCCCAGGCTGAGCTGGAAGAGAAACAACAAGTAAGGGTANCAATTAACCATTTCCCGCCTTTTATTATTCAAGCCAGCCTAAGTGACAGCGATGGCCCAACCGGATTTGATATTGACCTGTGGCAAGCAATTGCCGCAGATCTAGACCTCTCCTACGCTTACCGAATAGTACCAACCTTAAAAAGTCTGTTTAACCAACTGGTCGCAGGCCAGTCTGATGTTTCAATCGGCGGCTTGACGATTACCGCTGATCGCGAAGAAAGCGTTGATTTCTCGCACCAATACATTGAAGCGGGGCTACAGANACTAGTCCGAAACGAACACGACCCGAGCGTCGTTCGGGCCTTGCGCACTTTTCTTAATCCGCGGACTGTCAAGGTNTTAGTCATTTTGGCATTGTTTACTCTGGCTTTTTCACACCTGGTTTGGTGGGCGGAACGCAAACAAGGGGAAGGGTATTGGGACAATATTCTGGAGTGGGTTTGGTGGTTACACGTGACAATTGCTACCGTTGGATATGGAGATATTGCACCGAAAAAATGGTTTGGCCGACTGGTCGGACTATTGGTAATCTATACCGGCATCGGTTTCTTTCTTTTTTGTACGGCCGAATTTAGCTCGGCCATCACTATAGAAAAACTAAAAGCGGACATTGCCCGACCCACGGACCTTTACAACCGCCCCGTGGCTACTGTTCGAGATTCCACCAGTGTACCGGTTCTGGAGCGGATTGGTGCCCGCGTGGTGCTCACGGATCAGGTTGAAACTGCCTATTCGTATCTGCTCGATGGAGAAGTTGATGCGGTGATTTATGATTCGCCCAATCTGCAACATTACGCCCGTGGTGAAAATCGGGTGCGGGTAACGGGGCCAATTTTTGAAGCGCAACACTACGGTATCGCGCTTCAGCGCCAAAGCCCTCTGAGGGAATTGGTTAACCGATCGATCCTACGATTAAAAGAGAACGGTGAATATCAGCGAATCTATCAGAAATGGTTCAGTCAGGTAACCCATTGAAGTTAATTCGATTGNCCTGACGGTTTCATTTTAGCTCGTTGGCCAGGCGAGGTCATTTAGGAGATTTAAGATGGTTCGATTGCTGGGTAACCACTTTAAGGAATAGGTCTCCGGCGAATGTAGCCAACGGACTTCGGAATGCNCCNTCAAGCGATGATCGGAACTTTNGGCCNGACACAGCCCGCAGATGAGGTGTAGATCGAAATCGGGATAAGCGTAATCAACAGTCGTCATCTGACGTATTGGTATCACCGGGAGTGTTAACTCCTCCTTTAACTCTCTAACTAGTGTCTGACTAGAAGTCCCTCCCTGCTTTATCTTTCCGCCCGGGAACTCCTAGTATCCCGCATGGTTCTGCCCATCTCTTCTCCGACAGACTAATATATCCTTCCATCCAAAGACCTAACTAATACGGCCGATACATAGAGGGTTGGTCGTAATACCATGGCAGCAGCGACCTGTCGCACCAGGTCGATTGATTGTTCCAAACAGAATAGCACAGCCTTGGGTAGATGCAAAAAACCGACAGGTAAAGGTCGTCCATGTTGGTCTAGCAATTGATTTAGCAAAGACGATCGATAGGGNACGGTAATAGGTTTCATTACACAGAAAGGTTCCATCGTTATCACTGAATTTCAAAGGAGTATTGAGATGCTATACTTGAAAATGTTTCCAGGCGGCAGTCGTGTGCAGATAAGGTGTCTCTGGTTGACCGGTATCCTCAGTTATAATTGGCTGATTTTATACCTGCCGGCCACTATTATCGGAAATGCACATATGTAGGCGATTCCGTACCACACGCTCGAATTTCGGAGTTTGACCGGAGCTGTGTAACCCCAACTGTAAGAATCTGTCTGAAAATTATCTAAATCTGTAACAATAAAGAGTTCCATGGCATTCTCCTAATGTTAATATCCACTTTAATAATGAAGCAGAATAAGCCATGGAACCTAAAAGCTATCACCGTGATTTAGCCGATAAAAAATGGGAAATCACAATGGCTTATCTTCGCCAACACCAAGGGCTAGGTCGCCCTTTGAAATGAGAGCTGGATGAAATTATTAATGCTATTTTGTCTGTGGTGACCAATGGAGAAAGGGTCAAAGGTGATTTTTGATTCATCCAGCAGTTCATCCAGCGGGACGGCAAGCCGTTGNCTNGGAAGNGTGAACCAACGGCGGCTATCATGGATTCTCAATCGGTCCAAACCAGCCTTTGAACTCTTCGGATNTTCTTCTGCTTTTTCTCCATCCAAATGATTTGGGCCAATGCCGCTGATTGAGGAGCGTTAGCCGACGGNTTGTGGAACACTATCAGTGTCATTTAGAGATTGTCGAAAGCCTGAAAAGCAGCCGATTTCAACGAGTGGAAAAAGGGTGGATTGCTGAAAGGACTGTTTCATGGTTTGGCTGGTATCGACGATTCAATCTGGATTACTAACGTTACCCTTCTACGGCTGAAAACTTGGTTTATATGGCAATGATTCGATTGATGTTAAAACGTCTTAAATCAATTTNCAAACAGGTTCTTAGCCAAATCTGCTTACTCCTTAGAGAAGCTAAGTCCCCACCTGACGACCATTTTACCGGATGATTGGTAACGGTATGATTCGCCGCTTGGCTGATAGTTAGTTTCTGGCCTACNTCGTCCATGATAGAANCATGAACCGAACCGCCATCTCCAATATCGAATATCGGCCGTTAAACCGGCAACTTAATTAAAAGTTAAATATTGAGTTGTGATGANAGCCTCTGTTTGTGGCGAGATAGATTCATATCCTGCTCAGCCATCAGGACGAAGCGTGNCCAGGGCCAGGAGAATCCACGACGCCAGTCAACAAAATACTAGCCACTTTCACCATAGTATATATAGGATTTCATCATTCAGAAAAATTGGGGCTGAAGCAAAAATAGTTCTCCGATCGTAGGGCATGGCTNCACAAGTTTTCGTTCCTTCCGGAATATAGCNGATAAACGGCGTGCCTTCCTGGATGCGATACCATGTAACAGNATNCGGACTCCANACCAGTTCAACATGCTGCTTTACACCTGTTGCTTCATTGCGATCGGAACCGTCCGGGTACACCATCCTGCCCAATAGTCCAATATAGATTCCGTTAGTAGGGANCACGATCATATCGCGTGTCTGCGGATGCGAGTTAGGTCCCCGCAGAATAGTTTGGTCTCTAGTCCAGTAGGCAAAATCAGTCGATTTTGCCCGAGTCACTAACCGAACACCATCAGCATNCTGACGGGAAATTCCCACGTACCTATCCNGGTGCGGAGCCCAGAAAGCGTTGGTATGTGTTCCATTCGCTTCAATCGCCGGAGTAGTGATGGGTTGCCCCCAATGCAACCCATCTGAAGAAAAGACCACTGACNTCTATGAGGCTCCACAGAAAAACATTTTGTAGCGTTTGGCTGGACCGGTGTCATGATAATCTTTGAAAACACCTACCCCATGGACATCNCGAATGAGAATGTTNTGTCTTTTGTTACCNCCGAACTCAACCAGACCCNGTTCAGGTTTTTCCCAACTGATACCACATAGCAAAGTCCCATTTCGCAGTCAGTAGGGGTAACTGCNGTGTGGNTGGTGCAGTCGGGATGCTGCTTATCCATGNTGTGACCGTTACCCGCCGATCTANGACAAATGGGTTGTACAAACACTTGTAGAGCCGGTCTTCCTGGTTATAGATTACGTTGGCGTAAACGTCGTCAAAACGTGGCTCCCACGACTTATCTTCTGTAANCAGCGGGTTTAGCGGATGCTTTATNACTTTGCCGAGAGTCAATTTGGCTCCAGTCGTTTCGGCGATAANCCGGGAATCCAAAAACAGATAATCTTTTTAATGCTTCCATTGTCTACTCTCATTTTAAATACTTTGAGGAGGGAAAAAGCAACTGGGTATGGATCATTATAAAGTGCAGAAATACCTCGAATGGAACCATCATATGCTGATCAGTATGCGNTCCCATTTTTTCTCTGGTACTTGAAAATCAAATTAGGGAAAAAAGCACTGGCAGTTACTATGCCCAGCTTAGAGTCTAGCTCCAGGTGANCTTACCATTGAGAGTTTACGATATCGACTNGGCCCTATCTTTAGTCAAGTCAATTCAGCCCAGAAACCATCGGCCGTATTTATCGCGGNGGGAAAAGAAGATTGGCAACAATTTGCCGCCTGACTTTTTATAAGTCTCGTTGTAAGGTTAATCTCTCTTGGGATTGACTTACACCTGATTCTCTGGTTGTTCAGTCATTTTTGCGTGCATTGTATCGGTTAGGTCGATTGCAATTCATACAACGGCCGTTTCGACAACAGTTTCGTACTTTTCGTCATCTTAACAGCCGGGAGATTACCCTCTTAGCGGAGTCGGAAGGGAATTTCGTAGTGATGGGCAGATCAATGGTACTGGAGGGGTTGCGGATCTGGCCGGTGGTTGGACGTCGAGATTGGTGATCGTACCGGTACTCATATCGATCCGGTGGGTGTAGCAAAACCGGAAGAGATTCGGCTAAGACGCAAAGAATGGAAGCAGATTCTGGCTCCCGGAGATCCGATTCTGGAGATTCACATGCTGGCAGGAAGTCCAATGGACTTTGAGGCTCGCGGTGACTCCTTTCACTTGGTGTTGGATTTCTTTCCTCGTTATTTTCCCGATAGAACCTTTTACGGTTTCAGTTGTAGCTCTTGGCCGCTGAATACGAAATTCCAAGATTAGCTCGGAAGTGATTCCAATATGGTTCGATTTCAGCGTGAATTTTACCTTTTCCCGACCCACTCTAGTGGAAGAAGCGGCTTCGATTTTATTTGTCCTCTGCACAATTCAGCAGATTTGACGAGTTTTCCACGCGATCCACGCCTACGCCGTGCGGTCGTGGCCCACCTGCAGGCCAGCGGCTACCTGCGGTCAGGCGGTGGCCTGTTATTTGCGGAAGACCTGGACTGGGGAAATTAGGTCTTCCGTCGTAAATCGGCACAACACCGCGTTGTTGGAAATCCTAAGCTATCAGTGCGTATCTTAAGCAAGCAGTGGACTAGGCTGAGTGGCGTTCTCAGGTCTTCCAAATTGTGATAATCCAGATGCTAATGGGTTGACCCAAATTCCTTGAGGTGTAATGGTAAAAGTTTTTTTAAGCGGCGGCGGCTGTCAGATCTCCGGTTGGCGTCATCAAAGCGAAAGATTGCACACAAACTGTCATGTAAAAGTACTTAAGTGTATTCACGTCGTTGAAAAACAACTATTGCTAACCCCAGGAAAAAGATCGAAATCAGTAGTAACATTAAGATAGCAACAGGAGTTGACACCATCTCAGATTCGGTCATTAGTCGTCTGAGAAACCGAGCCTTACGGGTCGATGATGTCCAACCTTCAGTTGCCACCTTCGGTACCATAGCCTGAAGATAGTGGATAATCGACGCCAAACGAATATTGCCAGGCACCACCAGCGTGATCTTCTCCCAGCCGAAAGCCACTAATAACCCCCACAAAGCCGAGTAGCGAAAGCAAACACTAAGACAGATAAAAACACTGCCATATGCTAGCAGTCCGAGTAAAATGATACCGAGATAGGTGCCTTCCAACCCCAGACTAGGCCAGATCCCAATTTCCGATTTGGGATGTGTTGCCATAATCGTTGTCATCACTAGGTGAGATATTACGATTGGAATTGCAGCCCCGACCCAATAAGCAGCGAACTTACTCAATAAGATGATCGCTTTGGAGACAGGTCTGGTCAGAAGATAGACCAGCGTTTTGCCTTCAACCTCATCTGAGACAACAGAGGTAGCATAGAATAAAGCCACTAGGACAACGATGAACATAAGGTAGAGCGTCCCGGTCGTTTCCAATACCAGGCTATTGACCACATTGGTTCGCTGGGGAATAACTCTAAATCCCAAAACTATTAGCACAGGTAACAAGCTCAAAATAAGCGTAAAAACTGTTCGTCGGCTAGCGATCATCTGCCGCAGTGTTTGTTTGAAAATTGCCAATGCCGGTGAACTCCAGCGGTGGGTTGTCATATCTGAGTCGGGGCGATTAAAGCTAGTTAGTATAGGGGACAGTTCCCCTGTCATCAACTTGATATCCCCACTGCTGAATGTAGTTCATCCCAGGTTGGAACTCGTCGTTCCTGGCCTCCAGTTTCTCTCGTAGCTGATGGTCCAGTACCGACACCAATTCTGTTGCAACTTCTGGATTGGATCTACTCGATGGCGACAACAGATTGTTCAACTGATATGGATCAGTTTCATTGTCGTACAACAACCAAGGCCCGGCCAAGGACCTAACGTAAGTATAGCTCAATGTCCGCAGTCCACGAAATTCTCGACCTGTATAGTTGTGCGGACCTCCGTCCATGCCGTAACGCCATTGGCCAAAGGCGTGATAACAGGCCAGAAGTGCCGTGCTGTCAGATGGGTTCTCAGCATTAGCCGCTTTGAGGTAANCCGAATAATCTGTTCCTTCCACCGTATCCGGGATCGGTAGATCGGCCAATCCCAATAACGTCGGCATGAAATCCGGTACATCGATCAGAACGTCTGAGACTTCTCGGCTTGTAGAGGTATGAGTTGGGGTTGTCCCGGGCAGGCTGGCCTCTAATTTTGGATAGCGAAGCAGAAACGGAATCCGAATCGATTCTTCCCACGGTTTTTGTTTTTTGCTCAGTCCTTGTGAGCCCAGCATATCACCATGATCGGAAGTAAACACAAAGATCGTATCTTCGGCGATACCAGCCTGATCTAGACCACTTAACAATCGTCCAATGCAGTCGTCCAGAGCAGTGCAATGGGCGTAGTAACCAGCCAGATCGACTCGAGCCTGGTCAGCCATAGACTCTGGTACGTTTGGGCGTAAGATGACATCCTCAGGACGATAGAGTTGGCGATACTCATCAGGTGCGGTTTGGTAAGGGGCGTGTGGTGGCCCCCAGGATAGCATTAGCAGAAAGGGGGCTTGTACCTCAGATTCACTGTGGTTGGACCGTTGCCGAATATAGTCGATGGCGTCTTCAGTTTGAGCTATAGCATCATATCCATCCCAATGTAATTTTTGATCTGAGTCTCCAGCATAGTAGGCTGATTGGTTATAGTCGTGTGTACACTCTAGCACCTTCCAGTAATCAAACCCTTGTCGCCGCTCAGGTGGGATGTGGTTTCTACGGCCTCGTCCATCGACATGCCACTTGCCTATGTAGGCGGTATCGTATCCTCCTTGTTCGAAAGCCTCAGCTATGCTGATGGCCTGATTGCTCAACTGAACATCGTTGACAAAAACACCGTGAGTCAGTGGATTTTGACCGGTCAGAAGACTAGCTCGGGCCGGTGAACAGACAGGGCAACCCGAAACGGCGTGGGTGAAATTGAGGCTCTGTTCAGCTAAGCGATCGATATGCGGTGTTTTGACAACTGTGTTTCCAGTATAACCAAAGGTTTGCGCTCGCCACTGATCACCAAAAACAAAAACAACATTTGGCTTCTTTTCCATCGAAATCTCCTTTTAGTATCACATCCTAACAATAGGGCACGGACACCAACTTAGGTTTTTACTTGACAAATTACCTGTCTGGTTGTAATATAAAATATTCGGTTTCGGTAGCGCTCCCCAGAACCAGAAAAGCGAGTTGGCCCAGAGAAAATAAGATGACAGATCTAGAGCAAATCCGGCTCAAAGAAGCAATTCAGAATCGACAGGATCAGCAACTTCACCAAGCAACCTGGAGGCCAATCACTTATCAACATCTAATGATGGGTGAATACCAATGGCATGAACATACCCCGACCGAAAGTTTTCCGCATGGTATTATGTCTGCTGAAATTGAAATTGGGCTGGAGGTCGAAGTCTCTACGCTCCATATCAGCGGCGAAACCTACGGTTGGAGCTAAGCGACAACCGCCCTCGCTCAACTTTTCGCTTTAACCTTTCTTGACAAAGTATACCCGTACCCCTGCCCTTCGGCCATAATGCATCTCTGATTAACTTCAAGGTTGCTCGATTTGTCGATTTTACCACCAGGCCAACGGGTCTCAAGTACATCTACTCGCTCAGCATCGTCGAGGCCAAAGTGAAGACGTAAATCACTGNAAGACAGGNANCTATTTATCTCCTGATACTGGATTAAGTCGCCGGCTCCCCCCTTACTCGACCGCCAATTGCAGACCTATTACTTACGGTTCCCATCGCTTTGATTTGAACCCAATTCTTTTGATTCCCAACATCATTTAGCAATCAGTCTGGTGTTTGATGTCAGTTTGTTATCAATATCTCAACACACCATCATTATCGTAATC
>PACG01000195.1 GCA_002699335.1 Candidatus Poribacteria bacterium | reverse complement strand
GAAACTTGAGGGTCCTGCCCATGACCAAACGCCGACACCACCAGTTTTGTAGGTTTTATCTTCGTATTCGCATTGAAGTTTACCATCGAAATAAAATGAAAACTTGGAGCCGTTACAGACAACTTTCATGTCATGCCATTTATCTTGAGTAATCTTGATTCCACCTTGAGCGGGATTATTGCTGTTTTTGGTTACCTTATTGTTGATAGATGCCCGGGAATCCCACTTTCCTTTCTTATGCATCCAGAATTCGGTGGTATTGTTTGTTACATTCATATAGTACACATAATACTCATGTAGATCCGGTTGTGCGCGAAACACTATACCAGCCCACCTCGTATTTCCAGCTTTAGCCGGGCGAACTCTGGCTTCCACAGTATAGTTCTCCCAAGTTTTGGTTTCATCTTCTATGTAGCTAGCATGCATAGCTGGATCTTTACCCTCAACTTGGAAAATGCCGTCTTTAACTGCCCATTTTCCGTGGGAAGTTTTTAACCCTCCTGAATCCTTGGCAAAGTCCCATGACTTGGTTCCAGCCCATGAGGTGCTGACAACACCTACCAACAGAAACACTAAAACAGTAACGTTTCTGAACTGATATTTCTTCATTTAATCTCTCCCTTTTTATTTGATAAGCCTGAGAACAGGCTACAATTGAACTCCTACTGACCAAACTGTGACAGCAGAAACCAAAGACACAAGTCATTCTAACACGACTGTAAATGTAGGTCAAGGGTTTAATCGCCCAATACTTCCATAGATCATCTAAGATACCGTAGCGTATCTCTTCCAATTTTGTGATGTAGCGAGATACCATCATACCGCCATACTATACCATCCTTTGGTCCAACCATTCAATCTCCACCAGGAAGGTCGATTCGGTCAACACCGCCAGCACGTTTGGCGTTACAGATGATGCGGATCTCTTCATCTACTAATTTCTAATTTCACGAATTCATCTATAGAATTGAAATTGTTGACATTCGTAGTGTAAAAGGTGTGAAAAAATATCCACACCATGTTACCCTCTACGCTCGGTTGCAAGCGACGGAGCCTCCTATTTCAAATGGAAAGGGATTATCGTGCCTACATTCCAAACAGATACACTTAGACAGTACGGCTACGAACTCTTTGAAGCCGTTGGTTGTTCATTGGAAGATGCCCAAGCAGTTGTTGATCACTTAATTGAATCCGATCTTTTTGGGCACCACTCACATGGAGCACTCCGTTTCTACGAGTACGCCCGAGCTATTCGGGAAGGTCGATTCCAACCCCGCGCTGCACCTGAAGTGGTTACCGATAACCCCTGCGCGGCAGTAGTGGACGCCCACGGTGCCCTGGGACAAGTCGGAGCAACCTTTGCCATGAACCTGGCGATCGAAAAAGCCCGACAACACGGTACTGGTACAGTTACACTACGGAATACGAGTCATGTTGGACGCGTTGGTGCTTATCCTTTACTCGCCGCACGAGCAGGGATGATAGGTATTGCTTTCGTCAACGCAGGTAACCTCGGGTGTCAGATTGCTCCTTTTGGCGGTATAGATGGACGTCTGAGTACCAATCCGATCGCCTTTTCCGCCCCGCGTCAGGATGACAATCCAATTCTGGTTGACATGACAACCTCCGTGGTAGCTGAAGGTAAGGTGAGACTCGCTTTAAACCAGAAAAGACAGGTGCCAGAAGGCTGGCTTATCGATGCTCAAGGCAATCCAACCACCGATCCAAATAAGTTCAAGGGAGATCCTCCAGGGGCAATCCTACCATTAGGTGGTGTGGTGGCACATAAGGGTTATGGCCTTAGCTTTGTGGTCGAACTTTTGGGTGGAACTCTCAGTGGTCAGGGTTGTGCTGCAGGTGAGCGTACCATGGTGAGTAACGGTGTTCTTTTCACTGTCTATCACATCGAGCACTTTACCGATCTTAACACCTATTTTGATGAAGTAGAGGCTTTGATCCGACATATCAAATCAAGTCGACTAGCCCCAGGTTTTGAGGAGATCCTGGTTCCCGGCGAACCCGAATTTCGCTATGCTCAGCAAAAGCAAAACGAAGGTATTGAAATTGATGACACAACCTGGGAAGCTATCTGTGGAGAAGCTAAGGCGTTTGGGCTCAATCCGGATCAATGGTCAAGCTAAATTAAACATAAATTATTCAGGTAAAGTTCCCTCAATCTGGTCAACGAGATGGATAGAATGAACCACATCGCGTAGATTATTGATCGAAATCTCCTTTTTCTGTATGCAATTCATAAAGTGTTCATGCCTCGCCAGAATACCTCGATATCGAGGCCTATCTCTTCTGTACCTCCGACTTCCCTCCGCATAAAAAAACGGCCACCATTGAGGCCGAGGCCCCAACGTTTACCGTTGGCCAGCGGTAAACGTTGGAAAGGTTGTGTTGCGATTAACGAAAGCTGTCGTCTTAGCGAATCAGGGCTAGAACGTTCTGTGACAGACCGTTAGCTTAGGCTAACATGGCGGTACTAGACTGGACCAGAATCTGGTTCTTGGCCAGATCAGCCGCTTCGGCCGCAAAGTCGGCATCCAGGATGGTGGACATGCTGGCCGCGTTGTTCTGCACGCTGTTCAGCAGGCTAGATGAGGTGAACTCCAACCGGTTCTGCAGCGAACCGATGTTGCCGCGCCCATCGTTAATTTTTTCAATGGCCGCGTCTAGGTAGTTGATGTCCGATTGGGCATCGCCCAGTTCGGACAGATCAGTGGTAGGAATACCCAGACCTTCAGAGGTAGCATCAGCAATATTGAAGGTATTGAAGGTGATGCGGTTCTCGATCATATTGGCCCCCACACTGGCCACCGAAGCGGTCTCGTCAGCATCGTTGTTGGAACCCACCTGGATGGTGGTAAACACACTGTCGTCTACTATTTAGGTTATGTGCACTACTCAGTGTGTGCGCCTTCGGTACCACCAGCAGTGGCGGTTATGCTGAGGCCGCCTTGTTGTAACTACTATCCAGCTTGAGACAATGCCAGCATCGTTGAAGTGAATTTCGTTGTCAGCGTTAATGCGACCTTCGGCTTTGACAAACTCGTCCACCTTGCTATAAATGGCTGCACCTTCGTTTTCAGATAGAGTTCCATCGTTGCATCATCCTTAAGACACCACTGCATAGGTGCCACTGGTAGTAAAGGAGGGCACTTTGACTGAGTCTGCTACTTTCCCACTAGCAATCACGCTGACCGCACTCGTGCCACCCATCGTGATACTCTTGTGGCTCGGGAACCGTCGATCCACTTCATGTTGTTGTCCTCGGTGCCATTGCCAATGCGGCTGACTTCACCTTTCAACTGGCTGTATTCCAGTTCGATGCTGAAGCGGTCGTTATCTGTCAGTTATCGGGAGGCTGCTTCCACGGCTAGTTCTCTCATGTGGGCTAAAGTGAATCTCATTTAGGCTGCCTTCGGCCATTTGCAGATAGTTGGTAGCTTGCTGTACGTTTCGCACCGCATGCCAGTGGATTGATTCTTCATCCGTTGGGCGATGGCCTGTCCAACTGTGTCGTCGGCCGCTCGGTTGATTCGTAGGCCGGAAGATAAACGCTCGATGTTCTGTTCTAGTCCGGCTTGAGATTTGGAGTAAGATCAGTAAGTCTGAAACGAGGTGGTGTTGGTGTTAATTTTAAATCAGCTTTCTAGAGCCATTGTTCTCCCTCCTGTACATCTGGGCTGTGAATCCTATTTATCTAAGCTGTTAAAGATTAATAAGTTAAGGTTACTCTAGTCACACATCAGTTGGAAAAATAAGGTTTGAAACGGAGCGGAATAGGCCGATTGAGAGCGCAACAGCGCTCGACCCAGTCCCAGCCCAGGCGAAAATAACTTTTATCACGTCGGCTTTTATGGTCCACCAGATGGCGATAGCCACGCTTAACCACCCAATTTCCCAGAGTGATCAACCAGACAAAAACAATACAGAAACCCAGGAACAAGCGCCCAATACGGTCTGCTTGCTTCAACTGGGTGGTTTCCAGGTCAAACCCATGCCCTTTCATATCGCCGTACATTTCTTCCACCCACATGCGCTGACCATAGATTTTCAGTAGATCGGCTTGGCCAGGCTGGTCGGAAACCAGATGCCAGGGCTCGGCTTGACCCACTTCCCAATGCAGCAATAGCCAGTACCAACCATGGTTATATTTCTCTGTCAAGCGCACCCAGCCCAGCAGACCTTATTTTTGCCCTGCTGACGGATGACGAAATGCCAATTTCGAGACCAAAACCAGCACAACAGGCACACCGATTGGAATTCGGCATCCCCAACCACCCAGATCTCAGCTGCTGACGGCAGCATGTTGGCCACTTGCTTGAATAAAGCCAATTGGTCTTCTACTTTGGTATGTCCTTTACTACCCTGGTGCACCGACCAGACCAATGGCAGAGTGCGTTTTTTGAAGGTTACCCCAATCGACAAAGCGGTGATAAAAACCGACTTTAGTGCTGTCGACTACCAAGGTAACGCCACCCGTCGGCAGTCGTTTGACAATCTCCTCCGCCAGCGGCGCGTACCAACTTCTTACCTCTAGCTTAGGATTGTTCAAAAAGCGCCATAAACGGTTGGTCAAACTGGGCAATTTTCCCCTTAGCGGCCAAGTACGGACGATCTTGGACAGTTGGGGTTTACCACTCAAATAGAGGCCGGTCAAGAACAGGGCCATATTTCGAATACGAGTGCTACGTTCTAGCGGCAACCATTGGCCAAGTTGTTGCTTCATTTTATGATACAGTTGAAGGTTATTTGGCATCATTTCCTCCGAATTAGGCTGTGATAGGAGAAGTATTTTATCCGCTTTGATGTCCAACTTGCTTTTTCCTTCAAACTGATGTGTAGCTAAAAGGTTACTTAAAATAACCAATTGTTGCTATCTCAGCCGTTTCCGCTAGGAACTGATTAGGCTGCTCTCTTTAAATTTGCTCTCGGAAGGTTCAGCCAAATGGTTTAATTCTTTTTTGTTTGGCTAGGTTATCCGAACCGGTTAGCGAGCGAGAGGAAGAGGTTTTTCTACCCTCTCGTGCGCTAATACCTTATCGGCAAACGACAAAAGACGTTTGGGTCTTTTTATGTGCTTTGTCTTTTTTCCAGCTGACGGCCTAAGTCCGATTGTTAACTGCCAGGAAAGTCTATTACCGCAAGGGTAGGTGGGAATGAAGGTTGGACCAGAAAATAAAAATCCGGGTGAAGAAAGTACTAGCTCGTTAGCTTTGACGAGGATAGAGATAAAAGGTAGGTGTTGGTATCGTCAGTAGTTTGGACATCTATCACAAATAGCAATAAAGTAAGTGTTGTAGTATAATAAAAATTATGATACGGCAGATTACGAGATTTGTCATTGATACAACTTGGGAATACACAACCTGTCTCTCACCTATAAATTAACGACCACTGATGAATATCACTGATTTCAAACAGATTCTGGCGTGTTCGCTTCTTATTATTTTAGGGTTCTCTGTTTTCCAAACCACCGAAGCTAAAGGCAAAAAACCTGGTTGGGTAGCAAGCTACGGTAGTTCCAGCCAATATCCAACTGATCTCTACTTGACCGGGTTCGGTACTGCGACTGGTATCGATCAGGAGAGTCAACAGATTGCTCAAGACAATGCGCGAGCTAGCCTGTCCAGACAGGTACTGGTCAAGATCAACAATACCATCTCCAACCAGCAAGAGGAGATCGGTAGCGATCTTTCGCAACAGTTCAGTTCCGTCACCCAGAGTACAACTTCACTACAGGTAATGGGCTTAAAGAGTGAAATCTACATTGACGATAGCCGGAAACATCCAACCACCTACGCCTTAAGCCATATTCGGCGACTCGATTTGGCCAATCTATATCAGCAAGAAAAAAAGAGGCTAGAAACGGAGATTCAAAAACTGACCCAACTAGCAGAAACCAAGCGGGAGAACCAGAAGGTGCTCGCCCTCCAATACTGCTTCCAAACCTTGCTCCTATTTGAAAGGCTGACGGTGGTTGAAACAATTTTATCGTCGGCTTCCGCGACATACCCACTGGTAGATCAAGCCTTTCAAGAGCCGGAAAGCGGGTAACCATTCCCTTCAAAAAGCGAGATTTCCGACTGAATCTAACAACCGGTGCTGTTTAAAATCGATGATCTGGATGACGTGGTAGGTGCCGTTCAGTTTTAGTTCGAGCAACAATTTAGGGGCCAAACGGCTAAGGTATTGGGTCAAAACCTTCTCTTATCAGAACACCAAACTCTCCAGCCAGTTGGACCATTATCTAAAGCGGGCCTTAGAACCCAAACGCCAAAACGCTGTCCAACAAAGGTCTGAGCTCAAGGCCAATTCGGTTCATCTGACCCGTAACCTGGCAGTAGCGTCGAGGGCAGATTACATTGTGACCGGATCCTATTGGGAGAAGGGAGACCAAATTCAGGTCTTGGCCCTCCTGCGTCATCTCCAAACCGGTGTGGTGGAGGCCAGTGCCAACGTCGAGTTTAGTCGTCAGATCTTGCCTTCGGAGATGCGTCTGAAACCGGAGAATTTTCAGCGGGTGATGGCACAACAACTGGCCTTGGCCGAGGACGCCATCAATAGCGATCAGTTTCAGTTGCAGGTCTGGACCAATCGTGGCAACGAAGATCTCCTCTTTAGTCAGGGCGGGCAGATGAAGATCTATCTGAGAGCCAACTGTCCCTGCTACGTCCGACTGCTCTATGTCCTGGCCAATAGCCAGAAAACCCTGTTACTCGACAATCCACCTCTAAATCTGGAGAGCGTCAATCGTGCCGTTTTGGTTAATGATTAAATGGATCTGGATTTTGAGTGTGCGGACCCGTTTGGAGCCGAAATGCTGATGGTGGTTGGTCGTACTGATCGCTTTAGCGAATTGGAAACGGTGGAGAGAGACGGATATTATTTCATCGCCTCCGATAACCCAGGTCAAGTCGCCCTCTTAACTCTGAACACCAGAGGTTTCAAACGACAGAAGAGAGACAACGCTACGGTTCAACAAACCGAATCGAAACTGATGATCACCACCGTATTCTTCTAACTGTTGCCTGCAGTCCTCTCTTGGAAGAGACCTAACAATAGACGAGAGCCGGTTCTCGTTGGCGGAAATTGCCTCCTCACCATACAGATGCCAAATCGCACGAAATCCGAAGACATCCGAGAACAGAGTATCCGGTGTGTTCCGCCATCAGGGCGAAAAACATCATGTGATCCAATTAANAGAGTCGCTNCCCNTCAGCGGAGCCAGGTAAGGGGTAGGCGATAGCACCTACTCGAAAGACAACGCGGAACTGGATTAGCCCCATAAGTGGTGGAGGAGAAAGCGTGCCAATTTATGTTCTGCCGTCCGGCCCTGGCTACCGTGGTTGCTAGGCTTGCTGTACTAAGAAAGGGGACAAAGATTTTCTTACTGACCGAGTATTCGAGGCCTTGGATGCCCCATGCTACATNCGTCTATCCAACAAAATCAGAGACAACCCAGATTTGTTCTAGCCGTCTTGATCGGTATCGGCCTGATACCGTTTAACGCCTACTGGATTGCCGTTGTCAGCGGGATCTACCACTCCCTGAATCCCGCCTATGCTTCGCTCTATATTGCCCCCGTCATCAACTTAATAGGATTGTTGTTTCTGAATCGGTTGCTAANTCGAATTGGCCTGCCGTTGTATCGTGCTGAACTGCTAATCGTCTACCAGATGCTGGTGATGCTATGCCTAGTCTCCGGTCATAATCCGATGGACTTTCAATTGGGAACCCTAATTTATCCTTACTGGTTTGCTTCACCCGAGAACGAGTACGCCACACTGTTTCATAAATATATCCCTGACTGGTTTACCGTTCAGAGCAGGTCGGTTTTAAGGCCGNTGATAGAGGGAGAGTCGACACTTTATACGGCTGCNCACCTGTCGGCCTGGATGAAACCGGTTCTGCTCTGGTCAGGCATCATTTTCACCCTATTTTTTGTTTTAATCTGTATCAATAGCATTCAACGACACCAGTGGACAGAGCGGGAGAAACTCAGCTACCCGATCGCCCAGTTACCGCTTGAAATGACGAACATCGGTTTTCTACGCCGTCGATGGTTATGGATCGGGATTGCGATCTCAGCCAGCATTCAGATTTTAAATGGATTAAATTTTCTATTGCCGGCGGTACCCGCCATTCCTTTGAAATTTCCCAGATTTGGGGCGCAGATTTTCACGGCTAAACCTTGGAACGCAATTGGACAGTTACCCTTATACTTCTACCCATGGGTTATTGGATTAACTTTTCTGGTTCCTCTAGACCTCTCGTTTTCAGTCTGGTTTTTCTTCTTATTAACNAAGCTNCAACTCANGGTCGGCAGTATCGGCGGNTGGAAGTCCCTCCCGGNCTTTCCTTANTATAACCATCANGGNTTAGGNGCCTGGNTNACCCTTGGNCTTGTAGTCTTGTGGCAAAGTAGAAACCACCTTANAAGNGTGTTGGCNANTAAGGNNANCNGANCTNANGCTGATTCCTCNAATACANNGGATGAGGCTGAAGAGCCGATGCGTTATAGATCTGCGCTCTCCGGTATTTGTATTGGCGTNGCNCTTCTGGTCGCTCTATTCCAGCAGGCNGGAATGTCTGTGGCGGTCATTCTCGCNTTTTTAGTAATTTACGCAATTATTGCCATCTCGATTACCTATGCTCGGGCGACGGTCGGTCTGCCCTACCACGAGATTATCTGGACCCACCCCCAGTTGCTACTGGTGTCAACGTTTGGTACCAGAGTGATCGGCCCGTCTAACCTGACTGTATTTTCCTTCCTGTACCCTTTGGTCCGAGATAACGTTTCACATCCTATGCCCTCCCAATTAGAGGGATTTAAGATTGCGGAACGAGCCAATATTGGACAGCGANAAATGTTGTTGGCCATGTGCATCNGGTTGACCGTCTCCTCAGTGGCCTCCTTTTGGGCCTATCTACATTTGCTATATCAACACGGTGCCAATCATGCAAATGGTTACTTCCTGGGGATCGGTAGAGAAAACTTTGATCGACTACTTCGAATTTGGCTGCAAAATCCTCAGGAAATCGATACTANAGGGTTGTCTTTTTCTCTCTTGGCTTCACTTTCAGTCGTAGTATTGATGATGGCCAGACGTCGGTTCATCTGGTGGCCGTTCCATCCGGCTGGATATGCTTTAGGGTTGTCGGCTGGCACGGTTTGGGTCTGGAGTGCGGTGTTGGTCGGCTGGTCGATCAAAGGCATTGTTCTTAAATTCGGTGGTATCAAACTGTACCGGACAGTCTGTCCTTTCTTCTTTGGATTGGTTTTAGGGGACTTCATCGTTGGCACAGTTTGGAGTTGGGTCGGTATGATTTTCGGGATAGCAGTTTACCGGGTTTGGTATTAAACTGAATTCGAAAATTGACTTCCCGCCAGGAAAAAAGTATGGAAGNNCATCGATTTTTAGCCGCTTTTTATTTCAACCACGATTGTCGATCCAAAAACCACTCTTTTCAGATCTGAAAAAACCCACCCGAGCAACATCGAGAGGGGAGTAGTGTCCAGTCCTCGCGTCGACCGTAGTGGACCCTCGCACCGCAGCGTCACCGCCGTGGCGTCACCCGTATCGATCTCGCATTCGATGTCAAGCAACGCACCTTCGACGCCGCAGGTCAGCCAACGATCATTGCCAATGCTACTTCTCCCCATAGAGATCTAACATCGCTCGGGACTAATCCAACGGAAAGGAACATTTCCGTATCTCTGTTCCCCTATAAATCTGCTTGCTCAATCCATCGATTTCGACCTTCGCTTGGTCTATTCTGTGGGATAGGTTAGTGTCCATTCCCGCTTGGCGGAAGAACCTGTTCTGTATACCAGTGAATCTCATTAAAAGCAATCTTGCAGACGCTCTCAGCANTTCTATAGTCATTCCAAAAATAAGCCGTATGATTTAATAATTTGATCAATTGTTGTTCCTTTAGCTGCGAAACATCGTTTCTTTTTAAGGATAGCAAAGACTTTTTCTATTGGATTGAGGTCAGGCGAAGAGGGTGGTAGGAAAATGACCTCATGCCCATTATAATTTGCAATACGGTTGACCTCTTCTTTTATGTGAAACCTGGCATTATCGACGATGATGATAGTTGATTTAAGCCTTAACTCTTGGCACAGATGCTCCTCCATCCATTTATTAAACCATAAAGCTGCAGTTGTCTCTTCATCTAGAACAGGTGCGATAATTTCTTTGCCTCTCTTACCTGCCATCAGATTGGTGCGCACACCACCTTTGCCACCTCTTTCTCCGTAAGATCTTTTTCCTCTTTTGGACCAGGCATAGGGCCGGTATGTATATTCTTCAAATCCAGATTCATCAACATCAACTATATCTGCCGAGCTGTGTTCGCCTTGATAGCGTTACGTATCTTCTTGAGAAACGCTATGCGAGATCCATGATCCCGTTCCTGATAACGAAGGTTTTTTATAAGTTATTTTTATCTGACGACAGGCAGACCATATCGCATTCGGCCAAACTCCTAATTCGTGAGCCCGTTCGCGAAGAAGTTTATCTGGATTGGCTTGTATGTCTGGTTCTAATTCCTGCCAATCTATTTTTCTGGGCCGACCAGGGGGACTTTTCGGCCATAAATCTGCCCGTTTACACCACTCATTTACACACCACAAGCTAACTTTATAAATACGGCTATCTTCTATCTTATTGCCTTCTGACCGAACATGATTCACCACGCGCGGGCGTAAATCTATACTGTATGACATTGGTTATTCTGTTTTAAACATAATAACACATATGGGTTTTTTGGAATAGCTATAAGTTAAAGATGAGTTGACTATTGGGATTTGGCTGCAAGTTCCAACCTGGATGTGGTAGCTATATGTTTGGTGACTTGACAGCAGGTAATCTATTTGCCATACTCTGTTTCTGAGTTATAAGTACCTTATCCTAAGAATAGTATTAAGCTGTTTGGTAAAAGATGGTTGCTTTCAGGATCACATGGGAATCGACCCGCATTGTGAAAGGATAGGACTCAAAAGGAAGACAATATGCCACTCAAACTCAAAGATAAAGTGGTGGTGGTGACCGGTGGTGCTGAAGGCTTAGGGTGTGCTACCGCGCTGAAATGCGCTGAGGCCGGAGGCCGAGTAATCGTGGCTGACATAAATCTGGATGGAGCTGAAGACACGGCTAGAACCATAATCAATAACGGTGGACGGGCGCGGGCGGTGCCTGTGGATCTGACACAGGAAGATCAGGTAGCAGGCTTGATGGAGCAGACTAGAAACGCCTTTGGTCACCTGGATATTTTGATTAACTGCGCTGGTATTTTGTTGAGCGCCGGTCAGCGGGTAGACCAATTTAGTTCCGACTCCTGGTCGCAGGTCATCGCGGTCAACTTATCAGGCACTTTTTTTTGTATCAAACACGCTGTCCCCTTATTGGAAAAAAGCGGGGGGGGTGTGTTGGTTCTTCTGGCTTCGGGAGCCGGGATTTCCGGTGGCTCCTCCTCAGTCGCCTACGCGGCCAGTAAGGGTGGAGTGCGAGGTATTGCGCTCTGCGTGAAACCCCAATTGCAGCCGCTGAACATCCGCATTCATGTCGCCTTGCCAGCCAACATGGTCACTCATATGAAACTTAAGGCAGCCGGTGATTCAGCGGAACAGCACGGAGAATCGCGGCAAAAAGCGGAAGCCAAGATCTGCTCCCAATGTGATAGCCCGGAAAGATCGGCTAGCTTTCTGACTGAATTGGTCAGTGATACTGGAGCGATGGCAGCGGCGGATCAACTGGTGGTCAGTTTGGGGGATTGGGAACAGTTAAAAGTAGCAGCGGGATAGAGGCCGATACCGGCCAGCAGTGTGCAAGATGCTTGACCTCATTCCACCGACAGTCGAGTTGTATTGGTAAACCAATGTGCACTGGACATTGAGATTTTCAAGACTTTAGAGTTTTCCTTCAGAAAGGAGATAGTATGCGACTTGGCGTTTGTGGCATGGTTCCAGGAGACTTCCGCACCATTACCCCACAGCATCTGCATATGGTTCGCGATATGGGCTTGACAGGAGCCGCATTTCACGGTGTCGGTGACCAACTATTTGACGTGCAAACAGCAGAATGCGAAAAAGTCCGCGACATCTTCGCTCAGATCGGCATGGATCTACCGCAGTTCGGTATTGCTTATGGTGAATGCCTCTTCGACTATCAGGCTGATATCCGCGCCCATACCATACGCAAAATTGGACGTGGGATTGAAGTAGCTCGGGAGCTCAACGCACATACCTGCCTGATCCGAACCGGTAGCCTCAACCCGGCGGGTTCTTATAGCCCCTGCAAAGAAAACTTTCTACCGGAATCTAAAGAAAGGTTGATCGAAACCCTGAAAAAAGTTGCCACNAAGGCTGAAGCAGAGGNNGTCACCATNGTGATAGAAACCCATGCGCTCACCATCATGGGATCGCCCGAAACCAATAGGGAAATCATCGCTGCAGTAGACTCTGACCGGATAGGCGTTGTCATGGACTATGTCAACCACTTCCAGTCAATGCAACAGGTCTACGACAGTACCCAGCGGCTCAACCACATTTTTGATTATATGGGTCCAATTTCCCCCGTAGGTCACTGCAAGGACATTCGCGTCAAGTCCGGCCTAGTACTGCACATCGACGAAGAAGTTCCGGGAGAAGGGGAACTAGATATGGTTACAGCCCTGCAGCGGTGGCACGATCTGAAGCCAGGCGGCTACATGCTGTTGGAGCATCTGAGCAGTGAACGTTATCTTCAAGCTGCAGCCAACGTCCAGCGCATCTGTGCAGATGCCGGAATAGAAATCCACTAAAAAAGACCAAAGGTAATTCTTTCTCCGGCACAATGTTATCGGTAGAACACAATATATAGAAGCTTAACAATGATTTTTTCTGCGTGGATATTAATAGATTAACTTGAATTGTTATCTTGTGCTAACGGAAACTTTTTCAATTTAATTAAGTATAGACGAGGTAAAAAGACTTAATTTAATTGGTTACTTGCTTAATGACCCCCCAACAAGTAGATAGTTTGATCATAGGACCAATAATAGCTGCTCGCTGCATTAGTCCTTGTTTCATCACCAAGCTGATTTCAGCCTCCGTCAGGGCTTTGGCAAAGAATCCTATCTCATCAAAAGCCTGTTGTTGCCACGTCGCCCGGGCGTGCACCGATCCAAATCAGTATTTTACTGGTATAGGAATTACGCGGTTAACTGGTGAAGAGGATTGTCTAATCAAGAATATCTGGTCGGGCTAATTGATCTGTTTTTCTCGGCTCGTTTACTTTCAGTGTATTTCTTTGGAGACTAATATGAAGCAAAAAGAATTAAAAGTCGACATTCTAATTGTCGGTGGCAGTTTGGGTGGATGTGCGGCCGCAATAGCGGCCACTTCGTTGGGAAAGAAAGTGGTAATGACCGAAGAAACAGACTGGATCGGTGGTCAATTGACCTCGCAAGCAGTGCCACCAGACGAACACCGATGGATTGAATCATTCGGTTGTACTAGACGTTACCGCAGATTCCGCAACTTAGTTAGAGATTACTATAAACGCTATTATCCTCTAAACCCAACCGCGGTTGCCAATCCACACCTGAATCCTGGACAAGGTAACGTCTCGCGCCTATGTCACGAACCAAAAGTTGCATTGGCAGTTCTGTATCAGATGATGGCCTATGCGGAAACACGGGGAGATCTACAAATTCATCTCAATCGAAAGCCAATATCGGTTGAGACAAAGGCCGATCAGATAGAAGCGGTAACCTTCATTCAAACAGTAAATGGAGAAACTGAAACGGTAGCCGCTGACTTTGTGCTAGATGCAACTGAAATAGGGGATCTACTGTCATTAGGCCGGGTTGAATATGCCAGTGGTGCTGAGTCTCAAGCAGAAACGGGCGAACCACATGCTGTCCCGGGCGAATCGCAACCCGATAATGTCCAAGGATTAACCTGGTGTTTGGCTATGGGTTACAACCCAGAGGGAAGTCATGTTATCGATGAACTGGAAGGATATCAAAAGTGGCGAGATTATGTTCCTGACTTACTCTCCAGCTTGGCCGGGAAAGATGTTAAGTTGGACCTACAGCGACCCGATCACCTTAACTCCCAAAACGCGAATGCTCTTTCCACCAGAGGGGAACCCAAGTAGCCCCTCTTTTTGGCCTTACCGACGTTTGATTTCCCAACAACACTATTTATCCGGAATGATGCCCCATGAAGTGACATTAGTCAATTGGCCCTGTAACGATTGTATTGAAGGTAATATCATTGACCAACCCCAGGAGGTGGTGGACACGTACTTGAAACAGGCACGAGAGTTATCTTTGAGTTTATTCTATTGGATGCAAACAGAAGCCCCTCGACCAGATGGTGGCTGCGGTTATCCGGGACTATATCTACGGTCCGATATCACCGGAACTGACGACGGATTAGCCAAAGCACCATACATTCGAGAGTCACGCCGTAGTAACGGAGATGCATGTCGGACAAGAGGCTAGAGGGGTAGATCAGGCCGCTAATTTTCCCGATAGCATCGGTATCGGCTGTTACCGAATTGACCTTCATCCGGGTACGGGTAAGAACAACTACATCGACATTAGTTCTTTGCCCTTTCAGATTCCGCTGGGGGCTCTAATTCCAATCAGGGTTGAGAATCTCATCCCAGCTTGCAAAAATATTGGCACGACCCATATTACGAATGGGTGTTATCGGCTCCACCTCATCGAGTGGAATATTGGTGAAGCGGCTGGACTCCTCTCCGCTTTTAGTCTAACCCATCGTTTAAAACCTCGCCAGATCCACCAAAACGCAAAATTACTACAGTCGTTTCAGACCATGCTTCTAAATCAGGGGATTGAATTGGAGTGGCCGACGCTAACTGCGGTGTGAAGGACGTGCAGATTCCTTTCTTATCTTCTCTTTTTGAGTCTTCCCCAAACGGTTGTAACTTTCCCCTGTCTTGAAATAGACAGTTTGTTTTCCATATCCAGTCGAATCTGCTTCGCACCCAAAGCGTAATTGTAGATCCGTAGATCGTCGATAGATCCCTTTAGAAAACGGAGACCTCCTCCTCGGCTGCCGATGTACAAGGATTCCTGACTCTTCAGTAGTTTTCCTGGGCATTCTAGTTCTACGTTCAACTCGCCATTGATATACAATTTGAAGACCTTACTGTCCCAAGTGCCTGCTAGATGTGTCCAGATATTGCGAGGGATTTCATCTCCTACCGCTTCGTCATCGCAGTCGTCTGGGAGATCTTGCGCCTGAATTACAGGTCTTCGCTTCTCGTAAAACAGCAAGCTGTATTCGCCATCTCTTTTCCAAGTAGCGCCTTTTTCGACTACAAT
>PACG01000194.1 GCA_002699335.1 Candidatus Poribacteria bacterium | reverse complement strand
AGTGACGGCTAGTAGTGATAGTACAGCCAAGGTATGGGATGCAAATACAGGTCAGGAACTATTCACTTTAATAGGCCATGAGGGCCCTGTCCGTTCAGCGGTATATAGTGCAGATGGTAAACGGATAGCGACGTCTAGTTTTGATGAGACAGCCAAGGTATGGGATGCAAATACAGGTCAGGAACTATTCACTTTTAAAGGTCATGAGGGTTTTGTATGGTCAGCGGCCTATAGTGCAGATGGCCAGCGTATAGTGACGGGTGGTGCGGATAAAACAGCCAAGGTGTGGGATGCTCAGTCAGGTCAGGAACTATTCACTTTGATAGGTCATGAGGGTTGGGTTCTTTCAGCCATATATAGTACAGATGGTAAATGTATAATGACAGCTAGTCATGATAAGACAGCCAAGGTATGGGATGCTGTTACGGGCCAGGAACTGTTCACTCTTAAAGGTCATGAGAGTGTGGTCAAATCAGCGGCCTATAGTGCAGATGGTACGCGAATCGCTACCGCGAATGGAGACGGCATCGTCCAGATCTACACCACAGACGTAGATGAATTGTTGCAAATAGCTGAAAGCCGAGTCACCCGTCAACTGACAGCCGAGGAAAAAGAGAAGTATGGGGTCTTGGATTTGAATTGATCTTCTGGATGCACGATTTAGCACTTGCCTGATGGTCATGGGTAGCGATCGTATGAATTATGACAGACAGAGATTTACCATCCGATAATCTACAACTGGAGAGTGTCTGATGAAGGAAGATTTACTTGGTAAGCACGGAGGCAAGACGGGCGACAACGACATGCTATCAACCGAGTGCTGCATCGAATGGCAACAGCTGTTAACAGACCGTGCTACCCTAGAAATTGACAGCACCAGTTTCGAAGGAGTACTCCATAACAATCTCTCCAACAAGAAACGTCAGGGCAGTGGATTCACTCCTCTCATCTTGAAATCCTATCCCGGAGCGAATCTGTATCGTGATGACGCAGTTGGAATTAATTTCGAACACATCTTCAATGGAGCGAAAGAACAGTATGACATCTCCATGTTCACTCCACGACAAGACTCTTGTCACCTGAAACAGGTTCGGGAGAACCGGTATGAACTCCACTGGCCAAGTAAGGGTTCCAAATGGGGAATGGAGGCTCGGATGGTCTACGATTTATCAAAGGAAGACCAGGTTGATCTTGTGTTCGAATGCACACCTACGGTGGCTCTCTATTCTCAAAGATTCGCGATCATGATGTGGGCGTCTTATATACACTGCACGCACGACCGGAAGATTCACTTCTGGGGGACGGAGGGAGACCGGACGGGTTGGGCCGCATTCGGTGAGGTACAGGAACAGGCTTCGAAGTGGGAACCATTTCTTATGTGGCTGTTCCGAATCTGCCCTACGAGGAAGAGGCACAGATTCTCAACTTCATTGAGCATCCCAAGAAGAAGTTCACCTCTCCTTTCTACTACGGCCTTATAGATGGCGATCACGATCTGGAGACGATTAGCGACAAGTTGCTCTATCTGTTCTATTCGATCAGACCGATCCGATCCGTTTCGCGATGTGGAATTTCTTCACGGATGAGACTGGCGATCCCGACATCCATAGCCTGGCCTGGGATTGGCAATATGTGATTCGGGATCCGGAGATGGGCTAGAGCTATGAATACCACGCGCGGGTGGTAGTCAAGCCATTCAAGGGGACGGAACAGATTTGGGAGTGGAGTTGCCGGAACCGCTCGCCAATGACATTTTGAGATAACAGCAGCCAACCTTTTAGTTTCAGCACACGGTCAATTTCATTGATGATGATTTCCAACGATGAGGGTGAAACATGGTCGGAACTGACGGAATTGCCCGGTTCACTAACAGGCGGTCGGTACATGCCGCGCTATGCGCATGACAGCCCAAACCCGTGGTGACTTTGTGGCATGGGTGGGCGGTATGAATATATCATTGAAGGTAAGGAAGGTCAATAGCGCCTACGGCTACTTCACCATCACGGTGGATTTGAGGGTTGCGGTTGTCCAGGACTTGAGATCTTGCCAGACGTCACTTTCGTGGCAGCAACTTACGTCGTTTACCAACCAGGTGAGCAGAATTCGGTGGCCAGTGTACGGGTCAAGCTGAACGAAATTGATGCCACCCCAGTTAATCGAACAGGTGAAGGATAAAGTCGATATCGCGACGGGAACAAGGAATAAAGACGTCTGACATGAGAAGTGAAACAGAAAGTTTACATAGCCATTATATAGCAATGCAAACTTCCGGTCAACAGAGCTAGAATCAGATAGGATAGGAATAGGTTAGGGGAAGGGTACTAACTAAGGGCAGCTGATACCCGCCTGATACCCCGCACGCGAGTTATCTTTGGCGCGGGTTTCAGTGATGAATTATTAGTTTACTCTGATGGTTGGGTTTTGAGTCTATATTAGACCTCTGGCAAAAGTCAGGATTTGAGTTTGGGTTCCAGATTGTAGACGGCTGCCATCAAATTAAAGCGGAGTCAAAAACGTCGGCGCCGCTTGCCATCATCCTGGCACCGAATAGAACAGACCTTCAGTTTGCCAATCACAGGCTGACGAAATACGGCTTTCGGCTAAAGGCCGATTGGTTACTTTCTCCACTGGGCTACAGGATCGATGTTTGGATTTCTTCTGTGCTAACTATCTTTTGGCAGGCAATTAGCGTCGCCTTGATTGCCAGAATCAGCCCGATAACTAATCTGCTCGCTGATTGCCTATCCTTACATGGCTGAAAATCAGGTTCGCAACCCTGACTGAAAGCAGTAGCAATGATTTGTCAGCTCTGTTGATTGATGACTAGTTAGGCTGACTATGCATGTTTTTTAGCTCGTTCCATTGTTTTCTCACTAACATCAACTATCACTGTCTGAATCTGGGTTTCGTGATCCAGTAACTTTCTTTGACCCGGCCAGTGGAGTTGCCAGCATTGGATCAACCCATTTTCCACTTGGGCTATGGTTGGAGCGAGGGTGAATCGACTGACGCGGTAGGCTGAAGCAAGGTGAAACTGGGTTGGATATTGCCTCTAGTAGATAAATATCATCAACAGTTGGTCAGCATCACTCAGTNGGCGGGGTCTTCCCCGATTACCGGGGATGGATAAAACTGGTCGTATCTGTGGGAAAATATCAAGGATCAGCCCTGTCAGCCGTTTGAAATCTAACCTGGATCGATCCTTGATCTGTCGGTGTCTGATCTCCCCATTCNTTTATGCAAGAGGTCTATTGGAACCTCGGGGTTACACTANGTCTGTAATGACATGACCTTCCACGTCACTTAACCTGAAATTNCTACCACCGAAATGNTAGGTTAATTTTTCGTGGTTTATGCCAAGCTGATNCTGAATGGTCGCCCAAAGGTCATAGATCGATAACGGTTTATCAATNGTGTAGTAGCCNAATCTGTCTGTCTGCCCATAAGTAAACCCTTTTTTGAAGCCGCCACCCGCCAANCATAAGCTNAAACCAAATGGGTTATGGTCACGGCCATCNCTTCCCTGAGCGAACGGAGTGCGACCGAATTCACCTGAGAAGACCACGATTGTAGANTCGAGAAGNCCTCTGGCCTTGAGATCCTGAAGTAAGGCNGCTACTGGTTGGTCGACTTGCTTTGCCATGTTAGCATGACCANCCTTTATATTGCCGTGTTGATCCCAAGGATTCATATTTTGTCCNCCACCTTTTGTTTCAGGAAGGCANGACAACTCGATGAACCGGACNCCTCTTTCAACCATTCTCCTAGCCACTANACACTGNCTGGCAAAAGCAGCCATTTGGGAGTGGGCAGAATCNACCCCGTACAGTTCCTTGGTGATTTTACTTTCTCCTTGAAGCTCACAGATTTCTGGTACAGAAGACTGCATTTGAAAGGCAATTTCATAATTTGAGATTGCTGCTTCTACGTTACTGCTAACACCCAAGTTTTGCATAAACTCCGCATCTAGCTTTTGCATAGTTGCTATTTTATCTAACTGACTTGAGGCTTCCTCCTGAGGTTTTAAATTGACTAAAGAGGGNTCCTTGTCAACACTAATAAAAGAGGGTTGATACCTCGCTGGCAGAAATCCGTTGCTATAAACNCCTCTACCCCCAATTGGATCAACGGCGTCACCACTACGGAGAACTATATAACTGGGCAGGTTTCTATTTTCTGTGCCAAGCCCATAGGACATCCAAGCACCAGCACTCGGATGTCCTTGAAAAGAAAACCCAGAGTGAAAATGAAAATTTGCTTGAGCATGTTCGCTAACTTTACTGGTCATTGAGCGTATAATACAAAGCTCATCTGCTTGTTCACTGATACAAGGAAAAAGCTCACTGATAGGAAGACCACTTTCCCCGCGATTTTTAAATTTCCACTGGGAAGGCATTATTTGGCCAACATCATCAAACATAGTGGCTTTCAAAGGCATCGGCATAGCTTCCCCGGCATACTTTTTCAAGNTTGGTTTAGGATCAAAAGAATCGACCTGTGACAGACCTCCGGATAAGTAGACTAAGATGACGCTTCTGGCCTTGGGCATAAAATGTGGTCTCGGTTGNGCTTGAAGGAGGTGNTGNAAACCTAGCCAACCAAATCCCAAGGAGGAACTTCTTAAAAATTGTCGACGATTCATTATGTTGCCTCTCGCTCATTTGCTCATTGTAAGTAAACAAACTCTTTAGACATAAATATGAGATGGGCCACTTTTTTCAGGGNGTTGNTTGTTCCTNTNATCTGATTGTTTTGGTAATATTGACGTAAGATTTGCATTTCTTTCGTTTTTGCTGGTCGACTATAAGCCTGNACTATGAGATCTGACAAATNCGCTTCTAGTTTCAAGCCAGTTTGGCTACCGTTAGCTTTCTCCGCCCAGGTTTCAGCTTGGAAATGGATAAAAGGCGAATTTAACAAAGTCACAGCCTGAGCGGGTATTGTGGATACATCTCTTCTACCACGAGTCTTTGACGGAACNGGGACATCAAATACNTCAAACAACTCGTACTGTCCTTTTCGCTTNGTTGAGATGTATANCCCTCGNCGCTTATCCTTTTCCGGGGGAGAAGATATCGCCTGAGACTCTCCATACATAGTCAAATCAAGATTGCCTGAAACACTTAATAAGTGGTCGTGGATTACCTCTGCATCCATGCGACGCACATTAGCACGTGTCAAATAGTCATTTGAAGGATCAATCAACATGACCTTTGGCTCAGTTTTAGAACTCAAGCGAAAAGTTCTCGAAGTCAAGAGATAGCGAATGGTCTCCTTAAGACTCCAGTTCTTTTGCTTGATAAAATGTGCTAGATGCTCAAGCAGTTCGGGGTGTGTTGGTTGGCTGCCCGTTGTGCCAAAATTATCAACGGTTTCAACCAGTCCTTTTCCAAAAACGTAGTACCAAACTCTATTCGAAATAACTCTTGCAAATAGGGGGTTACAATCCGAGGTTAACTGTTGGGCTAACTCCAGTCGGCCGCAACCTTTTATCTGGGGCAGATTTTCACCCCCCAGTATTTTGAGGAAAGATCTCGGCACGTCTTTTTCTGGCGATCGATGGTTGCCTCTAGNGTANAGGGGGTGATCGCGNCCGGGGGAGTCAATCACGCCCGGTGCNGCTCGAAGGGCAGCCTCCTTAAATTTTGCTTCTATTTTTCGAATCGGGTAAAAAAGGTCGGTAACTGAACTGGGCATATCCGCTAATCTGGTACTCAAAAGCCCCTTCTGTAGACANACGGTTAGGAACCGAGCNTCTTCATCACTGAAAGAGGAATNTTGCCAGCGATTTAAAACTTTTTCCAGCGCTTCTNGGTAATTAGCCAGTAATGATTCTTCATCNGTAGGAATNATCNAAGTGGNTGTAATTAAAGGAGAAATAGAGAATAACTCATCTTGTATTTGATCTCTTTCATCCTTTAGAAAGCGGATTTCTGAAACTGAAANCCAGGAGCCATTTGGATAGTAACCCAAATGGTATTTCTTATTTCTTTGCTTGTTGGGCGGCCAAATGACATTTGGTGCCGTTCTTCTGGTCATAAACTGAAAATAAGCATTTTCACCTTTCCAGTAATCTGTCTCTTGACTATACCAGCTACTGCTACCATCAATGCCCACGTCAAATTGTTTATATAGTAGTGACGCCGGTATGGGGTAATTATTAGGAATGAGCCTAGCNAAGGCNGCCCCCGCACCTGCCCAACGTACAGCCAANGCGCCATCAGGAACAGTGAGGCTACTTGACGCCAGACTTCCTTCTTCCAGGGTAGTTGCGGAGTGTGAAATAACGCCTGCTGGCAAAANACTGAGGATTTCATCATCNTTATCCACACCGAGTCCGAGTTCACCCGCAGGAACTGATTCGAATTCCCCTTGGGCGATATAGAANTCATCTGGAATGCCGTTTTGGAAATCCCATTTTCTAACCGTTATTTTCTTGTTGTGGTCAGCGACATCGGTGCGGATCGCTGTGATTTTCGTTAACAGGCTTTGCCATTGTTGTTGAAAATCTTTCGATTTATCAAACTCNAACCATGGATACAGGAGATCTNTTTCCTTAAACNGTTCTTTCTCCTCTTTACCTAGNGCCTTCAATCTCTCGGAGAATTTTCCAGTTTTAACTTCTTGCAGCCATTCTGTTTTCAAGGCCTTTTTCAACTTTGAACGCCAAGCATTCAAAGTTTGTCGGTGTTGATCGAAAATGGAGCTAGTGACCAAAGGATGAGTTGTGGGACGCGAACTAGCAAAGAATCCGAAAAGCGCATAATAATCTTCCTGGCTTATCGGGTCAAACTTATGGTCGTGGCAGCGGGCACAGGAAACAGTTAAGCTCAAAGTGGCTTTAGTCACAACATCTATTTGGTTGTCGGTAAATTTCACCAGTTCGTCTAGGGAATCAACTGGAATATAACCATGTTCAACGAATCGGAAGTGGCCCAGGCCAATCCGTGACTCATTGATCATACCAGTATCATCGAGACGTGGTCTTTTAAGCAAATCACCCGCCAGGTGCTCTAGGATCAATTGTTTGTAACTGATATCCTTATTTAAAGCGCGAATGAGATAGTCCCTGTACTCAAAGGCCTGTTCTACAGTTGTGTCTGATTGACCACCGTGACCTTCCGAATAACGGTACCAGTCCATCCAATGTCTAGCCCAGCGTTCACCAAATTGAGGTGCAGTCAAAAGTTTATCCACCGTCATTGAGACGGATTTCTGTATACCTTCTGTTTCCCAAAGGTTTGAAAAATCCCGTTGTTGTCGGTCATTGGCCGGCAATCCAGTGATTACATAGTGCAATCGACGAAGAATAGTCCAGCAGTCGGCATCTATCGTTGGAGATAATTCTTTTTTTGCTAGTTTAGCCTGAATAAACAGATCTATTGGGTGGTTTGAAAATGAGCCATCGACCACAGGTACGGAGGGAATATAAGCCGGTTGAAAACTCCACCAATCAGACGGATTAACATTCACACTTTCCCATGAATCGTGGTCGGCACTGGCCATTGGGTCAGAAGGAACCTTTCTCGGATCAATGGCACCGTTAGTAATCCACTCGCGGAAATCTTGAATCACAAAATCGGCCAGTTTAACGCCATCTTTGGGCATTTTGAGGTCATGACTATGGTCAAGAACTTGGATTAGTAAACTTTCATTCGGCTTCCCAGGAACAATTGCCTGACCATGTTTACCACCCGTCATCCAACCTTGGCGAGAGTCGAGTTCCAGCCCACCCTTTGAGTGGTGGGTAGTCGAATGGCATTGGTAACATTTCTGAACAAAGACCGGATGTATTTTCTTTTCGAAAAAGTCGGTTGGATCAGGTTCTTCAGCAGCCAACAGACTGAATACACTCAGAATGAAAATTACCAGAGAGTGGTTGATTTTCATAGGAAAAACTTCTCCTCAGTACAGCAAGCAACCTACAACTTAGTACTCAGAGCAGTAAAGAACGTATAACGGCGACTGTAGGATCTAAGCACCGACAGAACTTTACCTTTTTACTCTACTATCAGTCAACTAATCAGCGACTGAACCAGTTAATAATATTTCACTAAGATGGCTGATTAATTCTTAGCAATATCTTCCGGAATATCGCTGAAGATCACTTCAGGGAAAATTCTACGCTCGTTGGCATCAATACAGATTGTATTGTACGACATATTTGGGATGTCGTTTTCTACTTCTTCAGTAATCCCAATACTGACAGAGGTGTAGTTGATACTTTTCTTAAATTTAGCTTATCCACCTGCTTAGCAAACGATGGTATTCATTTCGCTATCGGTCAAATCGCCTTCTGTTTACCACCCAGAAAATGTTCGGCCTCATTGATCTAACTAGGATTACTCAACTCATCNATCTTTGTACCGTCGGGATAAGCAGGTAGATCATGGCTTACCACATCTTATCTATTTGGTTAGCAGTGAATCGCCCATCCATTGTGGAATGGTGACGTCCTCTACTTCATCTCTTGTTGNCAGATTGAGCGGCAACCAACTGTTGGAAAAAATCTTGAGATTTGTCGGAAATAGCGGGCCGTTCTCTTACCCGGGGACAAATCCTTTATGATGAGAGCCNGTNGCGAATCGGATTGGCCCCATNCAAGTGGTACATCNGCTCCGGCATCCTACAATCCGACTGCATATTGTGTTGCCAGAGGCCAGTTCTATTAGTCTTGGTCCACGATGTCGATATCACATGTGGTTCTTTGAATAAGGCTGGCTCGTGAAAAATACGTACACTTTTTGGCAACTGATTAAAGCTGAATTGGTTTACTAATCAAATCCGAGACAATCTTGCCAAAGTTCAGGAATTCGTTNGAGGTCGATAACGACATCTGCATTCCACCTGCTGTTTTNAGTTGGCNAATGGATGCCAATCCCGCCAGCAAGTGCTCTAATTTCTCNCTTGCTGGNTAACATGGNAATAGCCTCGCTNNGAGTTCGGGGTGCCTTGTAATCGAAGTTCAGNATATTTATTTACTTTCCAATTATTTAGGTCAAAGTTATCCGACTTTANACTCTTTTAGACTTTAGACTTTCTCATTTTGGAACTAATCCAAGTCCGGGACGATCCGGTGCNAATACATATCCATTTTCTATGGTAAGCTCATGATCCCANATTTTACCNNGCATTGGATTAANCGAATCACGGTAGTATTCTAGATAAGAGGGAAAGACGAGGAGACGACANAANNGACNCAGCCAAAANCNGCTTACCNTNCCATTTGACNAGTCGCACTATCATAGCAAAAGTCTNCATTTATGTCTACACCCGNTGGTAAGTTTAGGATTCTATCCTATCAGCCGTGAANATATGGTTAGCAGTTCAGATATTCCACTCGCTCCACAGATTGTCGGGCGTCGGTATTTCCTTGTCTTCTGTGAAGTTGTAGGCATCCACCCACCATTGCTCTCGCTGGCCAGGACCNTACTGCTCGTCGTCGAAGAACGTGCGTTCATCTTNCTGAAAATCGCACGGAATTACGATGCGAATACACGGATTGCCGTCTATNGCTGAATAGTTTTTACCNGAGGAGTGCAGAATTCGCGGATGCCAGAAGACCACATCGCCGGGNGANCCAATACACTCGGCAGGAGCGATAGTATTTACTATTCGGTCACGTTCGTACAGAAATGCCTCCAACCTTTCCTGTGTGCTGATTCGGGTGCTATGTTTGGTGTCCCAGAAAGGGTAAAGGCTCGCATGTGAGCCCGGCCAAACACAGAATCCTCCACACCTGGGTGGGGTTTCAGTGACAATGACCATGGCACAGATATCGGATGGAATNATATCTGCGTGTGGACTCAACTTCATGGGGNTACCNCCTGTAGGTGTAGGAGACACTCCGTAGAGACCACGCACCCTTTTGGCTCGACGTACAGGGCTGCCAATAAACTGCTCCACCACTCGTTGCACCTTTGGGTGGTTGGCACTTAACGCTAGCACGGAAGATTCCNTGCCGAATCGGGTAGGTGATTGGAGCTTTAATCCCGCCGCCGATATGCGGCCCAGGGACCGACTGTCTTCTACGGTCAGTTTCTTATCGGACTGCATGAACCACGTCGTGGGATCGTCACGATCCATAAAATAGGCTGGCACGTGCTCCCAGTAATAGTCCACAAGCCGATCGAATCCCTCTTGCTCATCGATCAAGCCGTGCTTGATAATGAAACCTTGAGACTTGAAGCACGCAATTTCTTGGCTTGATAATTCGACTTGGTCAGCCCCATCGAGGCAATCCTCATACGGAATGGGCTCCAGTACGTGAAGGTTCGGGCTGATATGGTTTTTGTAGATAGGATGATCCCCGGCCCGTCCATTGTAATCGGCTGGTGGTGGGATTGGAGTATCCTGCCTGGATTCAATGACTTTCTCTAGGGGAACCTGTACTTCAGGTTTCAGATTCATTTTTTTCTCCAGTCTATTTGCTTTTCGTGCTTACGTCTCCAGTTAAATCAGTCCAGTTGAAAGCTGTAGTGGTGACATCTAAATCACCATTGAAGGTCAGAGGATTAAGTAGGAAAAGGGACTTGTCACGCCACCATAAAACCAATGATGTAGGAAGCTAGCGACTATATAATCCCATAGCCGCTCAGCTAATCGGGATGGTCAGCCGTATGATATTGATGTTTTGTTTAATTGGGNNCGGGGTGGTGTNATCTTTTTTATTCTCTAAACACAACTCCAAACTCTANAGCAGCCNNTCCCTCGACCTGAGTCAATAGCTAGAAAATAGCATATAGATAAAACTATGTAAAGTATGGTCTGTNATCCAATCAGAATTATCTGGTTCAAGCTTGGANTGACCTCAAAANACAGCCTTCAANTNACCATGATTATAACAAGATATCTGNCTAGTGACAGAATTAGATAGGCGAGATTAGGGTAGGAGGAGAAAAAGGTGCCAACTAAGGGCAGCTTGATACCCGCCTGATTACCCCCTACACGAGTGATCTATTGCGCNGNTATCAATGAGTGCTTAAATGGTTAAAACTCTCACTTCAAAATCACCCTCTTACGCGTCTGACTTTCTGTTGAGGGCAAGGCAAATGGCTACAGCTCAGGTATCTATCAATCCCAACAAAGTCTCAGCCAGCCTCAGTACTACAGCCTTGGTAACGGTAGCTCAGGCTAGAGTGGATAGAGTGACCAGCTTACTTTGAAATTTCGCATCATAACTCCAATTCCATTCTAGGTGAGAGAAACAACATCAGTTTTGATGATTTCTTTTATATCAGTGTAGTGTCCATAGTCCATCAACTCTCGGATTTGGGGAGATAAACGGTTCCGAACAACATCCGCCACTCTAGACTGGCCTTTAAACTGAGGACGGTAGCGCAAAACTAAAAGGCGGCGTTGTCGATTCCGCGGTTGCTATTGCAAGGTGCCGTGAACCAGCATCTCAGTCATGACCACTACGTCTCCTGCTCTTGGGGTTACATTGACTACGCCATCGGGTATGCCTTCCTTGTTAGCGATTACCCCACCGTTAAATAATCTGGGCGGACGGTCGAAAGCGGCTTTATGAGAACCGGGGACGACTAATAGTCCTCCGTCACCAGGGAACACGTCGTCAAAGTAGGGGAAAATAACGAAATCGTCGCAGAAAATGCGACCTTCCCGGGTATCAAAACGGGTACTTTGCCAACCATAATCCTCACGCGCGCAGTGTAAGCCAAAGGGCTCGTGCTGGTGAGTGTCAACGATCAAGGTTCCCCGACTGAAAGCCGGACAATCGTGGGTAAATTCCTTAATAATGGGCCAGATACCCGGATGCACGACTAGGGCTTCGAGAGCTTTGTCGAACGCGAATCCATTGGCGTAATACTTCCCGTCTTCAGAGCGGGAAAAGCCCTCAGGTAGTTCTTCTTCGGGGGTGGAAATATAGCGATCGACAGCCGCTTGGGCTGCGGCCAATTCCTCGGCGTTAAGAACTTGTGGGATGTGCAAATAACCGTTGATGTCGAATAGGTAACGCTGGTTCGGGGTCATACATAACTCCTGCTGGGAATCGCGAAATTTGACGACTGTGACAGAGAAAACTAACACCGAAATCTCCGATTCCTTGCAAACCTCGGTTGGGAGACAGCCAGAACACACCACTTGAATATTACTGGGTATGGTTGGTGTCCGGTCTAAAACCAAGCCGCTCATTTCTACAACGGGTAAAGGACATATTCGTGGCTGATTAAGCAGAAATGGACGTAATGTTGTAGTTTTCAGTAAGCGACTTTAGTATCTTTTTCTGGTTGCTTTGTAGCCATCCGCCTACAATTGATAGAAGGTAAGTGCCTGACGATACCATCTCATCCTCTTCTGTCCTCTTATCCCAATAAGCTGCCTGGTCTACTATCACATATCTAGTAGCCAGGTGAGGTCTTAAGCGGTACCAGGCTGTTTTTTAGACGTGGGGGCACTCGAAATCGAGGCCGTCCATGATGATTTCAATCTGGTCTTTGGGTTTGAAATAGTCGGTTGCCGTATAGTTTTTGCCCATGTCGCCCATCAGTCGTCGGCGACGGGGGGTCATGCGGGCCAGCACTTTCTCGGGGCATTTTTCGTAATCGTAAGGGCGGCACCACATCTGGCCATAGCGAAAAGTGATGGAGCGGCGGACAGTGTCGGAATGGTTCGGGGCGACGGAATGCCAGAGGGTGTTGGGGAAAACGGCGCAGTCGCCGGGTTGGCAAATAAGCTGAACAGCGCCCGGCGGATTATCGTATCTGGGCGCCGAATCTTTGGGGAACTCTCTGCGATGGCTGCCGGGCACCAGCATGAAGTTGGCGCAATTTTCCGTGGGGATCTCGGTGAGAAAGAACTGAATCTTGAAGTTTAACGGCAGGCTGTCCAGCCCGACACGGACCTGACGGAGAGACGGGCCGGCGTCGGTGTGCCAAGCCGTTAGATTTTTGTCTTTTTTGTTTGGATATCGGACGTAGATTTGAGATCCCATAATCTGTAAGTAGGGACCCATCAGATCGAGGATGAGCGGGAAAAGGTTGGGATAATCCATGAGGGGATCGATGCGGGGTGTGCATTCCAAGGTCTGGATGATAGTGTAATAGCCCTTTTCGCAAATCCTGGGGTTTTCTTTTTCATAGGGGCCGATCACTTCGTTGGCGGCGTCGAGATATACTGCTGCTTCTTCTTTGGGAATGATGTTCTTGAGGTGCAAATAACCATCTTCAACCCATTGCTGGTGTTGCAATTTGGTGAGGCGATTGGCGGACACGATAAACCTCCTTTTGACTACCTACTTAAACAGTGATTGCAAGACTTTCTGAGAAATCTGTTGCAAAATCAAACCCAAGTCTCTCAGCATTAACCAAATGAGCTAGTAATAACAAACTAAAAGCAAAAGCTACAACTCTAAAAGCGTGTACTATTCTCATTTCCATCTGCGATCTCCAAAAACAAGTGATTCAGCTTTGGTTATCTATGGATAGAAATGATTCCGTCAACCCCCATGGTTTTTGCACAATCGGAAGTTGACGGAATATAATAAGAATTTCGGCATCTTTAAACGGCATCATGCCAAGATTGAAGGTTG
>PACG01000193.1 GCA_002699335.1 Candidatus Poribacteria bacterium | reverse complement strand
TTGGTTAAACTTGGCCTTTACTACTTTGAGACTACCTGTGATCTTTCCATCACGACCATTTTTAGATGAGTCTGTAGCTACTCCACCTTTGTTTTCATCAAGGAGCCATATGCCTAGAACAGCCTCGGGTTCAATCTCGGCCGAGCTTTGTTCAGCTAAAATAGGGACAAAGACCATGAAACTTATAATGGATATTGTAAATCGTGTCATCCTTATAACCACAACTTCTAAATAGAATTTTTAAATACCAATTCAAATGCGGAAATGCATTCTATGACACAATTTAATGGGTGTCAAGTAAATGTTTTCCGTCGTAACGCAGTTCGGCTAACTCGACATCGGTAATGATACCTGAGCGTCGCCATAAGCGGGCAAACAGAAACGTGGATAGCATCCCGGCCGGAACAGCGTTCCACCAAAGCTAGTTGCCAGATATCCCATCTTTAGCAACGATGCCGGTGATCGCCAGTGGGGTGTCAGCGGCAAAAGTCGTCCTACCATCGAGGTGCCAGCAACCCACCATGGCAAATTTCGACCCGAAACAGAATACTCATTAATATTTTGACTGGCTCGTTTGGAATAGTAGGCGGCTACTTCAATCGCAAATACCACATCACTGATGACGATGCCGATATCGATGGCTGAAATTTTCATCTCTATCTTTCCTACCTGTACCTTTTCTGCTCTTTGTGGTCTAAGTCGTTAATTATCAATCGGTTGGGCAACCTCCAAAAGTGCCATGGTCAAAGAGCGGTCCCTGGTCAAACAATGGAACTGCTGAAAGGCATATCTTTGGAAATCGTTTAGATCAAAGGTGATTTTACCTTTTTTGCCTTTTAATCGAACCTTGACTGCAGTAGAATTGCTGATCTGGTCAAGGAGGTTGTCATTCAGTTGATAAAAAGTGATCTCTTCCACCAGGTCGTTTTTCAGATTCCGTCCTTGTATTCGAACCTGCTTCAATCTCTTTTTCTTGCCGTTAGCCCAGATGGTGAAGGAATTCCGACCTTCTAACAGAAACCAATCCCGATCTGAATAGATGACCTTAATCAACTTTGTCTGTGAGTCCATATGTTCATCCTCAGAGATGGTCACCTGCAGGTAGAACAACAAATTCATTTCTAACCCCGCACGCCGGCTCAAGCTAACAGGCCCAGTAAGAAAGGTATACTCTCCGCTAGTGCCATTGTAAAAGCAATCCCATCGAAGCTCGGGGTAGGAGTGAACAGCGATTGTCGGTTTAGCCTCAGGCGTCGTAGTCCGCCTGCAACCAACACCGGCATTTATCATTGTCAGTAACAGGATGACCAGCGCATATATATTCGCTTGATCGAGATGCTTTTTCAAGGGACGATTTCCTTTGAGGGAACCAGCTAAGAGCCTCCAAGTTCAATCAGCGTAAAAGATGGAAGTGAAAGTCAGGGACAAGTATACTGAATCGGTGTGGTTTCTACAACTTTGTTGAGGAGAACTTTGTTGGGGAGACGCGCGTTATCTTCCTAGCTATTAAGTCCGGAACTCCCATTTGGAAGAGCCATCTTTAGGTTCGCCGGTATCGTTTATCCCGATGAAGAGAGGGTCCTCAGCGTGATGGTATAAGACAGGAGGGAATAACGACAAAGTTCGCCTTACGCCTCGATTTGGCCCCATGTCTGAAGCTGTAATTTCAGGGTTCCAGAGTTCCCAGCGATGCGGGACTGCAGGCCTACCGGCAATTTGATGATGTTTTGAGATTGGCGATGATGGCGAAGGACATCTTCGACAGTTGGCGTCGCAGGGAGAATAGGCAGCATACACGAACGGCTTGGCGGTGACCGTTCGTGTTCAACCGTTGGACTGGTGATGAAGAAACAAACGAGGCCTACCAGCTCGGTGTAGATCCCACCATGCGGACAAGCTTATGGGAGGGAGAATAAAGTGGTGCAATGCGGCTTGGAAGGATACCAGTCGCTTGGAGGCCGAAGTGTTGACTGAAATCACCTTGATGCCCTGATGGACCTGTCAGGTAAATGTATTTGCTGGCTAATATTGGAACAATAATAGATAGATTAGGGCTCGTCAAATCAGTAGCCCAGAGATAGTCGGCTATGCAAGAGAATAAGGCCATGACTGAAGTATAAATCACTATCCTGTTACCGCATCAGGTGGAATCAATTGAGCACTTGGAAGCGGTGATCGATGCCAAGGGACAACAGATCCATCCACAACTCTTTGAGCATCAATTAGCATCTCTGATTCAATAGCAGAAAGTGCCAGCCGAGGCTATTGCTTGTCCGGCGTGTAAAAAAAGAGCTATCTTCAAAGGTTACCAACACCGTAGCTGAACCAGGTTCGGTTCTATCTTCTTTTTCGTCCTACTATGGTTAAGGTGTCGAACCTGTGGTCAATTATTCTAGCTGAATCGCGGTCGTTTAGCCGGCTTAAAGGCCTTAGCTGAAGCAAATTGCGTTCGTGGTACCGCCGCCGGGCCCTATCGACCGGCCCAACAAAGTATTCGGCAACTAATTGGCATTTCCATTAATCACCAACAAATTCGTCAACTCTGGGTGTAGGAAGCAGTCAGAGCTGAGGCTCAAGAGCAGGCCAATTTCCAGCAGGCTTGTGACCAGCCTTGGCTGAAACGGTGGAGACATTAGTGGAGGAGCAGTCGCGACCAAAGACACCAGCATCGACTGAGCCCTCCGAGCGGGTTTACTTGGGTATTGATGATACCTTGGCCAACGCCAGAGTACAGAATCACTTTATGGAGGCTAAGGTGGTCGCCGATGGGGACGTCGGATATCTTCGGTCATCAGCTGACTGTGGTGGGATCCAATCGGCGTCGGTTGTTAAACAAACAATATGTTGGCACACTGCAATCAGTACAGCAGTTCAGCCAACAACTGTTTACCAGTGGCCGAGGCATGGGCATTGATAATCAAGACCAACTGGTGATTCTATCCGATGGAGCTAGGTGGATTAGCAAACTGGCTCAAACCCAGTATCCAAAAGCCACCTTAATTCAGGATTGGTGACAGCTGAAACGACGAGTCTGGCCCAACCGGTCAGAGGGATGCAAGGAGACGAATTGAGCGCCCAAGATGGACGGGATTGGGGGCGGCAATGGATTGATATGATGTGGTGCGGACAAGCTCGAGACATTGAAATAAATAATGGTTTTAGCGTTACAATTAGGACGGCAGCCATTCGATAAGCTAGCTCAACTGGAAGATAGAAGTTTGCTTGCTCTGCATAAGTTCACCAGCAACAACTCGGCGGCCATGATTGATTATCATCGCTTCCATTAGGCTCGGTATTACATCGGTTCGGCGCTGGTGGAAAAGGCGGTCAATCTGTTAGTTTTCCGCCGACAGAAATGGAGAGCGCAAAACTGGAGTCGAACTGGTGTTGATCAACTTCTCTGCTGACGACCACTGATTCTCAACGACCAATGGAACGATTACTATCAACAGCCCGAAGTCGCCTGATACCCGATTCCCATCCGGGCGCTCTATTCTTGACGCTCAAATAATGACCATAAGCGTGCGAAAAGTGTCGGTGACTTAGATCCGCTTCATCACAGGGCTAACAGTCAATAGATAAATTGATGAAATGCAGAGATAATTGTCATCCTTTTCATCGTTCAACCAATTCACCAGCTAACCCACAGGAGAGAAACCGATGAAAACTATACAACTTGGCCTGCAAATTGCGGATGACATTATTTCCATTGACCAATTGGAACAGTCTGTTGGCTATATGGGTCAACAGATTAAGTGCCAACTCTTTACCAACATGCTGATCCGAGTCCAAGTCACCGCTGCTAATGCTTCGGATAGCCAAACTGTAGATGAATTTCTGCCAGCCCCCTCTTTTCTGCTAGCATACTATCNAAAGGATACNGNCTGATAATAGTTATGGTGGCCAAATTAGTTGATGGCAGTGGAATTAGTTTCAAATCCAATTAGACCTGGTGGTCAATTTGAAAAGCCAAGGCTTCCAGATCTTAGCTAAAGGGNAGATAGTAGCACAAGCTTTGGCTCGGTTGGGTTAGTATCGAGGCCTAAGCTTAGACTATGANCACAAAAGTTNGTACTGGAAGAACATAATTTATATTGCCATGACTAGTTAGCTAAGTGGCTTCAACTGATGCCCAAATTCCTTTAATTTCTTTCCAACGGGTTCTAAGCTCATGCTTGTGACAACAATACAATCGACACCAGCGCACAACCCATAGCGCATAGTTTCCTTGGGGTCAGTGTCTCCATTTTGAGCACTATCGAGAGAAACAGTGCAATGACGAAGCTCAAATTAGCAACCGGAATGGCAATNCTGGCTTCACCGTGTTCTATAGCCAACATCAGGAAACTGACAATGAGAAATACGAGTATGCCTGACAATAGGGAGTACAAAACTTTCTTTGCTGTCAGACGAAAACGCTTTTCTCGAAGTCCGGCATAACATGCACCGCCTATGATCCAGCTGGAGGAGAATAACAACAGCATTGCATTCGGGTCTGCATTCTGCGATATCCCGGCTTTTGCAATTACACCATATGCNGCTCTCGCTAATGATGCAACAANAACAACGGCAAAGGAAACAGTAAACACGGCATTATGANGAGAACTACTTTGCTTCTGATAAAGTAGCGACACCCCGATGATGCCGGNNACGATGCCCAGAGACTTCAGAAGGCTCATAGGTTCTCTCAAAAAGGAGACAGAAAGAGCAATGACGCCTATTGTGTTCAGTCGATAAATTGTTGAACCGAGGCTAACATCGATATGCGTTAAGCTCTCAATCAGCAGAATATTAGAAATCGTCAAGAAAATTCCTGCTGCCAANCCAAAAAGGAGCGTATTCTGGTTGAACGAAAATGTTGTGCCTTGGACTTTGAAAGTAATAACCTGCAACGCAGTCCATACGATACCGATACCAAAAATGTACATCCCTTTTGAGCGCACTTTGCGTGAATAACACTTGAAAACGACGTCGTTTATGCCCGCGAATAACAAGCTCAACAGCGCGAATGAGATGGTAAATCGCATATGACCCACAGCCCTTGGATCTGGTTCCAGGAGGAGCTTCGACTTACAACCGTATCGGATCGGTTATGGGGACGGCCGATGAGGATACGGTCCGTTTGTAGAATCAATTTCCTGGTTATTTTGATAGTGTCCTTTCGAGTCTTCCCTTAATCGGGGCCGAAGATAGGGTTACAAGACATCCTTGTCTTGTAACGAAGGGGGCACAACTACGGTTTCTGCTGGGTCAGCGCCCAATAGATGTCTGTGCCCCTTCCTNTTATCTCGAATGTGATATCAATAGCTTCAATATTTACAAAACCTGTTCGGGATATTAGTTCGATCCACATACTTTTTCCAAACACGCTGTAGTGATTTTTATTTTTTTGATGTTCACATCTAGTATCGGGGGCTGGAACTTCCACATAGAGATAGCCGTTGTTTTTTAATANCCTNAATATTTCGTGTAAGGAAAAATAAGGAAAAATNCTATGTTCTAGACAATGCCTGCACCAAACGAAATCAAATTCGGCGTCAGGAAAATCTAAAAAAGACTGATCCATACAAAAAACNTCAAACCCTCTACGTCTCANTTCGGATATATCTTCTTCATTTACATCGATACCAATTACATTAAATCCTTTTTCCGCAAAAATTTCTAGTGCAATTCCTTTCCCGCATCCAATATCGAGTATCTTGGCTCCGGCGTTAAGTGAATACTGAGACAGGAAACGATTTATCATCTGGTTTGTAATAGTTGAGTGAAGTTCTGTTACTGGTTCCGGGTAAGGATCGTCTGCAATTTTTCTAAAAAACTGCTCTAGTTTTACTACTTGATTTTGGTTTAAGTTCACTGGCACTGATTCCATTTAGTGTGATAAAAAANTGTAATTATCAATAATTTTATTAGACTCCTCTTCAANGCCANTTATTGAAAGAAAGAGCGTTTGATGAATAGACTGAAGAGATGTCACTGCTGTCTGTGGCTTGCCAAAGCAAGTCCTGTCAGATTCATAGTCAATATCAGACAAAAAAAACGGTGATGTTGGTTATCTTTATTACAGCAAATATTGTGATCAGCACTTTTTAGCGACGAGAAAGTACGATTAAAGAAGGTCTGCACACACNGATATTGAAAATAATATCACTATTAGAATCCCTAACTGAAGAGACAGGAATCAATGCAATCCGTNGCATATATCATGTAAGCAAGAACACTCTTTATCGTTGATAACAGCAATTGAGTCAACTGAAGGAGACATTGTTTCTTTATTCACTATGTCACAAATTTCTTGAGCAACTATTGCAGAAGATCAACCTTACACCAACGTAAAAAGAGTACAGACTCAGGTGAATCAGAGACGATTGTTTTGATAGATTGAGCCCAGATTCATATGGGGAATAGGTTGCGGTCGTAAAGGTCGTAGACTGTTCAGAGAGGCCATGAAAACTCTTTCCTGTGTAGGTGAAGAGGACAGGCGGTATGGTAATCTTCTGTTTGAAATCTGTTATCAACTTCTCCGAAGCGGAAAAGGTGGAAGGCTTCAAAAGACTTTGAGAAAAGGCGCTAAAGTGCAAGGTCGGAGTCTAAAAGAAAGGCTCTCAATCTCAGAAGTTAAGCCTCCAAACAGCCTAAACATCAGGTACCTAACAAGAACATTCAGACGCATGAAAAATCTGAAGAACCAACAAATTCAAGCCAATCGTCGTGCAGGTTTGAGTGTAAGACAAATCGAGTAACCAGTCTCCTTCCTAGGCGGGTTGGCTAAGTGGCAAGTTGATGACGGTAGGTCGGACGCCTGCCTCAGTGCCTCAGCTAAAGAACTCAATCAAACTAGTGGCGAGTGGATTAAATCTGATAGTCCTTGCCAAGCCGACTCAGGAATTTCAGCCGTCGCCGCCCGGTAGTTCTGCTCCACTTCAGTTGCATTTTTTGAACCTGTCAAAATCGTACNGATCAGCGGTTGCCGCAACGAGAATTGGATTGCAAGATCTAGCAGATTCAAGCCTNGATCTGAAGCCAACTGCCATAGTTGAAGCGCTTTTTGGTACTCTGACCGTCTGATATGGTCGGTCGCCGTGTTGGGATTGGGTTTCATCCCCGATAATAATCCCATTGCAATGGGACTGCCGTTAATGATTCCGACATCATTTTTCTCTGCTAGTTTTATTAACGGGATTGCTGTTTGCTGAATCAGTGTATAGTCTAAGTAGGTCAGAATCACATCTGCCACACCTAATTCGATTGCTAATCGATGAAATTCGTGTTGGCGAACACCAAGGCCAATATAGCGAATAAGCCCCTCCGAACGCATCTCTTGCAATTCATCAAACGCCGCCCCTTCAGCGATCACCGGCTCCATACTCCCGGGGTCGTGAACCAAGCAGAGGTCCAAATAGCTGGTACCCAGTAATTCCAGGCTATTTTCCACTGATCTCCGGGTTCCTTCTGCCGAGTAGTCACCTCGCCACTTGGGATGTGTTCCCGTCTTAGTCGCCAGATAGATCTGCTCCCGTTTTCCACCTTTTAAGGCTAAGCCGACGCGCCTTTCGCTCTCACCGTACAACGGCGAGGTGTCGAGATAGTTAATGCCGAGTTCGATAGCTCGATGAACTGCCGCAATCGCCTCCGTATCCGTAACCTCACCTCGGCCAATTCCTGCCCCACCCATACCTAACACTGTGACTTCCAGATTGGTCCGGCCTAATCGCCGACGTGGTAACACCATCTTAGTCCGCTACACCAATGTCTATTAGATATTGGAAAGATTCTTCGACTCGTTTCAACACTCCGTCTTGGTCCAAACTTTCCCCCTCAACCCCCTCCAATTCCATGGTATAGGGACCGATGAAGCCNACTCCGCTTAACAAGTTAAANACCGCTTTAAAATCAATAATACCTGCACCCAGCGTCGGGAAGTTCCAAGTGTGATAACCACCAGTAGTATCTTTCAAATGAACAGCCTTAACATGGTTAAGAATTTTCTGGATCTCTTCTACCGTATCGATGCTTCGGTCGGTGTGGTAGTGGACATTAGCGGTATCGAAGTTGATAGCGATCCCAGGGTGATTGACCGCTNGCATGGTTTCGAGCGCGACATCTCCGTTGTTGGCCAGATCAGGGTGTGTTTCCAAACAGACCGTCAGACCCAAATCTCGCGCATTTTTGCCTAGCTCTTGAAGTCGGCCATAGATAATCTCTTTGTCGATCTCACCCGCGTGTGCACTCAGAAAAATCCGCTCTACCCCTATAGACTGAACGGTCTCCAGCGTGGTCTGAAAATCAGAGACAAAACCTTCGTCTTTTACATCGTGGTGAGCCATAATAGTAGTGGCTGCTAAACCATAGTCTGCCAGTTCTTTCAGTACTGCTTCAATCTGATCCGGTTCAGGCGNACCAACTTCGACGTTGGTTAAACCGATCTCGGCTAAATGTCCATACATCTCCTGAGTACTGAATTGTCCTCGATAACTACCTAAATTACAGGCGATAATATTTCCCATTTTCTCTGAGAGCGAAGNATTCGGCTCTACTAACTCCTTTGTTGATATGAAGTAAACTCGACTATGATCTGGTAAAATACAATTGGCTAGTTACCTTGCCAGGCATAGACCCATTCTCCATTTTCGCTCCGTTCCGAGTGTATCCAGTGTGTATTGGTTTCGATCATCTTAGAAATTAAACTCTCCATAACGGCCACCGGATTGTCAAATAGTCCTTTTAATTCGGATTCGGTAACCAACCCTCTTTCCATCACTAGACGTAGGGCTGTGTTTTCGTTAGTTGAAAGCTTGATTTCATCAACTTCGCTACCTAGTATTGAACTGAAAGTTCGGTTTGGAGCAGCATTTCCAACAGTCGAAAGAGTTTTGTTAATTCGCTCCTGTCGAGAGCTAGGACTACCAGTCGGAATCTCTTGTCCTTTTGCTTTTAGTGTCGTATCAATTGGTGTCAGGACCTCGGATCCCAGTGCCCTTTGGCCCACTTTTTCCGGTTTTGTTGTCGGACGGAAGGGTGGGCTAAATAGCGACCTACCCGGTTCTTCAAGAGACGGTTGCTGCTGATCCACTATATCTTTAAACTGCTTTTTGAGTCGGCGTAATTCTGAATGTAAGCTGTTGATTTCCATCCGTAGCTGAGCCAGTTGTTTGCTCACTTGAGATTCCTTGACAGATGAATCGTCAGAGACGGCCATCTGCTCCAAGTCGTCAAAGGCCGTGCCAACTGGAGCCGTATAAGGTCGTTCTTCAATGCTGGGGGCAACGCCTGGAAGCGGTTGTCTGGCCCCGGTTGGCACTAACTGCTCTTTAGCCAATTCCACTTCATAGTTATAGGAATTGATCTCTGCTCCATTATTCAGATAGGTTACCTTGGCATAGAGATATTCTCCGGTTTCCAAACGCGCTAGGCGAGATCGAATCTGGTTCAGAAGCCGGGTGTGATAACCCGGCAAAAATGTTAGGACGCTTTGTGTGAGCTTTCTGAAATAAGTAATTGGATCTTCCTGGCGAAACACCACAGGCACATCGGTTAACGGTTGATTTAATTCTTCGTGTTGGATAACGTTTACTGGAACAGGATTACCCAAAGAGAGAAACTCCAGCGACCATACATCGTCAGCCTCTTTGAGACAAGAGACAGTAAAAGCATATTTTCCACGCATCTTTTGATTCCTTTATTGGTACGTTAAGAGCAGATCCGGTCTTCGGCTGTAGACCTAGAGGGAAAGGGACTTTGGATACCATTTCTTCCTCCGATCTAATAATACGTAGACATGATCGTCCTAGTTCCAAGTTTTAGATGCTGCTAAGTTTGTAACTTAAAATTGTTACAGCAACATAGATAAGGATCAGCAAAACACCAAATGGTCGTTTGAGCTCTTTCTCCGAGATGAAAGCGCCAACCCGGAACACAACAAAGACACCGAGCATTNCAGGAAAAAGCATCCTAAAAAAGAACGTCTCAGCAGTTAACCCGCCTGGGGTAACCGCCGCCGAGACACCAACGACAAAAAGAACGTTTAAAATATTGGCACCGATGACATTTCCAACAGCCAGTTCCCCCTGTTTTTTCAGACTCGCGGTGANAGCCGTTACCAATTCAGGAAGTGAAGTTCCAAATGCNACAAGGGTTGCGGCAATGATGCTTGATGGAACACCAAATCGCTTTGCTGTTGCCTGTGCCGCGGGGATTAAAATCTGTGAGGAAATAATAACCATTGTGACACCTAAAAACAGCTTAATTAAGGGCGTAATANCATTATTCTGTTTCTGTTCACTGATATTATCATCTTCCNCCTCTTCAATACCACGTGTCCAGTACACAGATAACCAAAGGTAGAGCACAAGTAAAACAACGAACGCAAATCCAATGGTCTGAGGAAATTTGCCGCCTGTTTCAAAGACAGTTCCCAAGGAACGATACGGCAAGCATCCCAAAATTAGGAGTAGTCCGGCACCCAGTTGAATCCAACCATGCCGATTTACGATGCTACGATCAAGTGGTAAAGGCCTGATCAACGCGGCAGTACCGAGAACCAAACCCGAATTACAAATAATAGATCCAACAGCGTTACCTAGTGCAAGTTCTGAAAACCCTTTGATCGCGGCGAAGACAGATACCGCAGCCTCTGGTAAAGTTGTGCCCAAGCTGACAATCGTCGCTCCGATCATAACTTTTGGCACTCCCCAGCGCGTTGATAGAACGATTGCCTCATCAACCAGAATATCAGCCCCCTTGCTGAGTACGAAGATCATCGCAGCAATAATAAGTATCAGAAATCCAACATGAAATTGAGGGTCAGCGAATTGAAGATCNAGCCATTCTCCCATCTATAAATCCTCTTTTTCCTTCAAATATTCGATCAGCCTTTGCAATCGATTCAGAACCTTCTCCTGGCCGATCAGAGTAATCATCTCGAATAGGCTCGGCCCACCTGTCATACCAGATAGAGCAATCCGAAGGGGCTGCATTCCTGCCACCCGTTTAATCCCGAGTTCTTCGATAACTNACCAAATTCTATCTTCGACGGTTTGCAAGTCGAAATTCACAATGTTGACTAGACCATCGTATAGCGACTGCAAGGTACCAATTGGNTCGCCTTTTGTCAGCCACTTTTTAACGNCTTTGGGATCGTACTCNAAATTATCANTGAAGAAGTAGGNTGCTTCAACTTTGATATCGGCTAAGGTGGTAAGTCGGTCGCCAATCGTTGCCACAACCTGCTCTAACCAACTCCGACTTACGTCCAGATCGACCGAATCTAGCAATCCTTCTCGTTGCAGAAACGGAATGACAGCGTTCGTTCGGTTACTAATCTCCAGTTTACTGATGTGATGGCTATTCAACCACTGCAACTTTTTGAGATCGAAAACGCTCCCACTTTTGCCTACTCGTTCCAAGCTGAAATGTTCGATTAGCTCATCAGCCGAGAAAATCTCAGTCTCATCGTCCAATGACCAGCCAAGCCGAACTAAAAAATTAACCATGGCTTGAGGGAGGTAACCGTCTTGTCGATACTGCTCAATCGAAGTTGCACCATGTCGTTTGCTCAGTTTCTCACCTTTGCTGCTACCCAGCACCATTGGTAGATGGGCAAATTGTGGAATCTGCAGCCCTAGGGCTTCAGCAATCAAAATCTGTTTAGGTGTGTTGGAAAGGTGGTCTACTCCCCGGATCGCATGAGTAATAGTCATCTCATGGTCATCGATAATCGAGGTTAGGTTGTAGAGTGGTGATCCATTTGACTTCACAATTACCTCGTCTTGTAAAGTCTCCGCTTCGGTTTTGATTTGGCCTAAAATACGGTCGTTCACAACTACCGTTTTATCGGGAACCTTGAAACGTACCACTGGTTTTCGGCCTTCATCAGCCAATCGTTGGCGATCAGTCGGAGTTAGATCCAAACACTTTCGATTGTAGTGCGGTTGTCGATTCTCGGCTTGTGCTTTTTTACGCATCTCAGCCAATTCAGCTACAGTACAGTAACAGTGATATGCACTACCACTTTCGATCATATGTTGAATATATCTCCGATAGATTCCTCCTCGCTTGGATTGAGCGTAAGGGCCGTGTTCTCCACCGACAATTGCGCCTTCGTCCCAATTTAAGCCTAACCATTTTAGAGAGCCGTAGATTTCTTGCATCGACGCCTCAGTTGATCGTTGCTCATCGGTATCATCGATTCGTAAAATAAAAGTGCCATTATGGTGTTTAGCAAAAAGCCAGTTAAAGAGAGCNGTTCTGGCTCCGCCAATATGGAGATAGCCGGTTGGTGAAGGTGCAAAACGCACTCTGACCTGTGAATCCGTTATCATTCAATTTTCCCTTTAGATATTGTGGTGATAATCCGCTCGGGATGGGTGTAGATATTATATCTTTTGTCTCTCAAGAAACCAATTAGAGTAATTCCAAATTGGTGAGCTAATGAAACCGCTAGACTACTGGGTGCAGAAACAGCACAAAAAATAGGCGCACCTGAAACCGCACATTTTTGCAATAATTCGAAACTGGCCCGACCGCTTACTATCAGCAAGTACTGGTCAAAGGGCAGTTGATCGTTTAGCAAGCCCCATCCCAGAAGTTTATCCACGGCATTATGCCGTCCAATATCCTCGTGAACAGCTATCAACTCCCCATCCGGGCGAAATAGAGCCGCGGCATGAAGNCCTCCTGTTCGATCGAAGACTTTCTGCGAGGTTCTCAGAGTTTGGGGTAGGGATTGGATAGTGGACGATCGAACGGTTAGCATACTATCTGTCAGGGGAGGGCTTCGTGTCTGCAGGTTCTCAATCATAGTCCGACCACAAACACCGCAAGCACTACTGGTAAAAAAATGACGATCGAACTGAGGCAATTTCGATAAGTCACCGTCCCGCAGTGTTAGTACGAGTTGATTATATTCCTGTTCTNCGTCTCCNTGACCAACACAGTAACTCATCTCTGAAAAATCGTGTCGATGGCAAATAATTCCTTCGCTTAGCAAGAAACCCGCTGTTAGATTATAATCGTCGCCTGGNGTTCGCATGGTAATGGCAATGGTTCGCACCTCTTCATTNGCTTTTAGCCTGATTTCCAGCGGCTCCTCAATGNCTAAGTAATCGGTTTTGNCAGTGGCCTGACTCGTATAGGAATCGATGNCATCAACGGTAACTGACCAAATCTTTCGCTTGACCTGACCGGCTTGGCGCACCTTATCCAGCCTCCGAACACACCAAGGGTATGCTTTCTGAGTATTGGTCAGATCGGCTGCTAAGGCAAGACTTCAACACGGACCGGGCAAACCTTCAGCTCTGCGGTCTCCGTAATCGGATCGTATCCGCCGCCTGTAAGGAGATTGATTGGNACATCGCTAAAGCTAAAACTGGCAAAGACTGTCCCACGGGGAGATCGGTTGGTAGCCTTGACTCGAATTTTGACGGTGCCTCTAGCACTAGAGAGATGACACCAATCGTCGTCGATTAAACCCCAATCACGGACATCGTCTGGATGGACTTCTAACGCCTCTTCAGCCAGCAAGTAGTCGATTCCCTGTGCTCGACCTGTTTGTGTCCGGGTATGGTAAGAAGCCAAGCGACGTCCTGTGGTCAACCAGACAGGAAAGTCTTCACTAATCGTTTCGTGGGGATCACGGTAATTGGTAACNGTGAAACGCCCACGCCCAATCGGAAATTCGTCTTGATGCAAAATTGGTGTGCCNGGATGGCCAACTTCTGGTACAGGCCACTGGTAGGCGCCATTGGCCACCCGATCCCAATTGAGTCCGGTATAAATAGGTGAAAGTGAACAAAGTTCGTTGAAAATGGCTTTGGGGTGTTGGTATCCAAAGTTAGGGATGCCAAGTCTATACGCGATTTGATCTATGATCCACCAGTCGGGTTTGGCTTTCCCCGGCGGGGAAACCGCAGCCCGAAGCCGTTGAACACGACGTTCGGTATTGGTTGTGGTACCATCCGTTTCGGCAAAAGCGGTAGCAGGCAAAACGACGTCAGCCAACTCGGCTGTTTCGGTCAGAAAAATGTCAATCACTACTAAATGGTCCAGGCTCTCCAAGGCGTGCTGGCAGTGTTGTCGGTCGGGATCTGATATCAACGTATTTTCACCGTTAATCAACATGGCCCGGATTTGATCGCCGCAGAGATTTAAAGCCGTAACTTTGGTAATTCCCTTTTCCAGATCTACCTCTCGACCATATGACAGTTGGAATTTAGCTTGATTGCCAACGTCAGTTACGGGCTGAAAACCTGGATAATTATTGGGTAAAGCGCCACCATCACCCGCACCTTGAATGTTATTTTGACCTCGCATCGGGTTTAACCCAGTTCCTTCTCGACCGATATGCCCCGTCATCAAAGCCAGATTACATAGGCTTTGCACGTTGTCGACACCACAAATGTGCTCGGTAATACCAAGTGTATAGTAAATAGCGCTACGTTCAGCAGAGGCGTACCAGATAGCCGCCTGTTCAATATCTTTCGAATTGAGGCCGGTGATTGTTGTCGCCCACTCCGGCGTGAATGAGCGAACATGTTGCAGGAAGTCTTGGCTGCCGCTAGTCCTCTGTTGCATGAAATCAAGATTGAGGAGACCTTCCCTTTGAATAACATGTGCCATGGCCAATAACAAAGCAACGTCAGAACCGACTCGGAGTGGAAGATAAAGATCAGACATTTCAGCCATGNNGATTCGCCGCGGATCAGCTACAATCAGTTTGCTNCCGTTGGCAATGGCTTTTTTGATCCCTGTAGCTGCTACAGGATGACATTCGGTCATGTTGGTACCAATGCAGAAGATGACATCCGGTTTTTGCATGTCCGCCAATGGATTCGACATGGCGCCTCGACCGATAGTTGCCGCCAGACCGGCGACTGTTGGCGCATGTCAGGCACGGCTGCAGTTATCAATGTAGTTGGTACCAAACCCAGCCCGGATGAATTTTTGCATCAAATAAGCGGCTTCAGTCGGAGCGCGTCCAGAGGCCACAGCGTAAACGCTGTGTCGGCCATGGGCTTCGTTGGCTTTCTTGAATCCTTCCGCGGCGCGATCTAAGGCTTCGTCCCAATCAGCTTCGTGCAACTCACCGTCTGTGCCTCGAATCAACGGCGTTTGAAGTCGGTCCGGATGGTGAACGAAGTCGAAGGCAAATTGACCTTTGACACACAAAGCCCCCCGGTTTGCAGGCCCNTCCATGGCGGGTTGAATGGCGACCAGTTTGTCGGACTTGGTAACTAAATCAACGGAACAACCCACACCACAGTAAGGGCAAACAGAGCGNGTGGTTTCCATTTCACCCGGCCGATCGGTGGCGCGCATCGCCTTCTTGTCAGCCAATGCTCCCGTTGGACAAGTTTGCACACATTGACCACAGAAAGTACAGGCCGAATCTTTCAGGATGGTATTAAATTCGGTGGTAATTTGCGACTCAAAGCCGCGATTCATAATATCGATGGCGTAATCCCCCTCCTGCTCAGCGCAAACGCGAACGCATCGATAGCAGGAGATACATAGATCGTAGTCTCTCTGAATAAACGGATTATCGTCGGTTGGGTGTGTCGTTCCCGAACAGCGTCCACCAAAACGATGGGGGGCGGCTTGGTAACGATCGACGAGGGTGGAGAACTCTTGTGAAGCATATCCTCGCAACGGATCGACCTCGATAGTACTATTTTCTGAAGCTACCATCTCCAGCAACGTTTTACGGTAGCCTTCAATCTGATCAGTATGGGTACGAACAGTCATCTCCGGTACGGCTTTAGTCGTGCAAGAAGCGACCGGATTAAGGGAACCGTCTACCTCGACTACGCATAAACGACAACTACCAAAAGATTTGAGGCGTGGGTCGTAACAAAGGGTTGGAATGGCCTCAGATTCCGGTCTTTCGATTTGGCATCTTTGTGCAATTTCGTAGACCGTTTCCCCATCAGTGAACTCGACCAGATGACCGTTAATGGAAATTTTGTCTGTCATGTTNATATGTACCCTTTTACACTCGAGAAGCCTTTTGATCTAACTGTCTGCATACCGATCTATTGCTGAATGGAAGCTATTATAATCAATCCGCTTCTAAATGCAAAGAATTTATTCGAGATCTAGTTCTATTAGCCGTTAATCCAATGGCCAAAATTAGGTGATCGGATTCTTTTGACATCCTCTATCTCTCACAGTTAGACTTCGCTTTATCAGAACAAGAGATAGAATAAATTGCCATAAAATTCAGCCCTGAACGGAGATCTACTCAAGAATGCTCGATCAGATTAAACAGGACATTCGTCGAACCTTAGAAACAGCGGTCCAGAATGCCGTTTCAGAAGAATTATTACAACTAGATCAAATTCCTGAAATTGTTTTTTCGCCCACTAAAACCCCCAAACACGGGGATATCGCGACNCCAATCGCTTTAACGCTGGCCAAGTCAGCTCAGATACCGCCACGAAAAATTGCTGATATTATCCGTGATCAGGTTAATGCTTCTAATCAACCTCTAATTGAGCAAATCGATGTGGCAGGACCGGGATTTATCAATATCTTCATTTCCAATGACTGGATGATAGAAGCAATGAACCAAATCTACACACAAGGAGATGATTTCGGTAAGACTGATCACGGTCAAGGAAAACGAATTTTGGTCGAGTTTGTTAGTGCCAATCCGACGGGCCCTCTTAATATTGTTAGCGGCCGAGCCGCCGCAGTGGGTGATGCTATTGTCAACTTACTGAATGTTGCTGGTTACCAAGCTGTTCGTGAGTTTTATGTCAATGATGCCGGTGGTCAAGTATGGCGNTTGGGAGCATCACTAGACGTGCGCTATCGTCAGCAACTCGGACAAGCGGATACGGAAATCCCTGAGGGCGGCTATCATGGTCAATACCTGATCGACCTGGCTCAGGAACTACAGCAAGAGGTTGGTGAAAAATATCTGGAGTTGGACCCGTCAGAGCGAATCAACGCTTTCCGGNACCTGGCCATCGAGCGTCTGTTAGCAGGACAAAAGCAGTCGCTGGAACGATTTGGTGTCCATTTCGATGTCTGGACTAGTGAGACCACCATCCGCCAAACGGGAGCNCCGGAGAAAATTATCCAGCTGTTCCAAGAACAAGGTCTACTTTACCAATCGGATGGAGCGACCTGGTTCAAAATGACAACCTTTGGCGATGATAAGGATGCGGTGGTGATTAAGAGCGACGGCGAGTATACCTACTTGGCTCCTGATGCCGCTTATCATCAGGATAAATTTAAGCGTGGTTTTGAAACCTTAATCGATATTTTGGGGCCGGATCATCAAGGGCACGTCTTGCACCTGGAATCACTGGTCGAGGCCTTGGGCTACGATGAACAACAACTAGAATGTTTAATCATGCAACAGGTCAACCTGATTGACCAGGATGGCAACCGAATCGATATGTCTAAACGGAAGGGACAGTTGGTTACACTGAATGACCTCTTGGATCAATTAGCAGAGGCTGTGGACGAACATTTTGCGGTTGATGTCGCCCGCTACTTTTTCCTCAACCGTACCAATAGTAGCCATCTCGACTTTGATCTTAATTTGGCGGTTACGCGAGCCCCCGACAATCCAGTTTTTTATCTGCAGTATGCTTATGCCAGATCTTGCAGTATCTTCAGGGAAATGGCCGAACGCGGGTTTGCAGACTTTTCCTTTCAAGAGGCAGATTTGCAGTTGCTCGAATCTGTAGACGAACAGCAGATGGTCAAGAAACTGGCCGCGTTTCCTGAATTGATGGTAGTTGCCGCTGATAGTCGTCAACCTCATCGTGTGGTCAACTACCTACAAGATCTAGCGACGCAATTTCATACTTTCTATAATAAATGCCGAGTGCTGGATGCAGAACAACCAGATCTAAGTCGGGCTCGACTAGCGTTAGTCGCCTGCCTGCAGATTGTACTGCGAAACGGACTAAAATTACTCGGCATTTCAGCTCCTGAAAGGATGTAGCTTCATAGCATCGAATAACCTTGACAAGCGGAGAAAAACGTGGCAAATTGAGGAATAGTATCTCGGAACTATCGGTATCATCCCGATATATAAAGATCGAGAGTAATTGCTTGATAGATCTGTGCTAAAAACTTCAAGATTGCTTTACGTACCAGAATCTATAGCAAGAAATGGAGGTTAATAGTGACCCATCCGTTAGATAAAATAAAATCCGGCATTAAAATTTGCGCCCAGATGTCGCCCGAATCCACAGAGGAAGATTTCCAGTTTGTGACACAAATGGGAGTCGAATATGCGGTACTATGGACTAATGCCTCACGCGCTAGTGCTGAGTATTATAGGCGGCAAAGAGATCGGTTTGCTGAACACGGCATCGAAGTCTTTGGTTTTGGTAACTCTGATGTTCACAATCAGGACGCAATTGTCCTGAATCTGGAGAATCGGGATGCCAAAATCGAGGAGTACAAACAGCACCTACGCAACCTTGGGCAAGCCGGTATTCCATATACCACTTATGCGCACATGGGTAACGGGATTTGGAGCACTGGGAGAGGAACTATCCGTGGTGGTGCATCAGCCAGAACTTTCGATCTCAACCAGGCTGAGGTAGGCCACTGGGGCGGGCGTCACTTTGGCCTACCTCTTTCGCACGGTCGAGAGTATAGTCAAGAAGAGATTTGGGACAATTACACCCACTTCATTCAACAGGTTGCTCCAGTGGCCGAAGAGGCAGATGTTTTAATCGGCATCCACCCTGACGATCCACCTGTGCCGCACCTAGCAGGAATTCCACGTTGTATCTTTAGTAGTTTTGAGGGATACAAACGAGCGATGGAAATTGCCGATAGCCCCAATGTCGGCATCTGTTTCTGTGTTGGTTGCTGGTTGGANGGTGGAGAGATAATGGGGCTGGATGCTGTTGATGCCATCCGATACTTCGCCCAACGCGACAAAATCTTCAAGGTTCATTTTCGTAATGTTGACCAACCGTTGCCTCATTTTACCGAGACCTTTGTCGATAACGGCTACATGGATATGTACCAGATAATGAAGGTGTTACAACAGTGTAGCTTCAAAGGGATTATGATTCCGGACCATATTCCGAGCATGGGTAGCAGTCACCAAGTNGGTACCGCTTATACCATAGCCTACATGCGGGCTATGAGAGATCGGGCTCAGGCGGAAGTGGCGGCCTAGTGAAAATATTAGGTGCCGGTTAGACTGTTGCCCGGCACCAGCTCGGCCCCCGACACAGCAGCTTCTGCGGACAATCCTTTTCGTAACCTAACTATATTTAACTGATTTGTGGCAATCATTAGATGCTGGAGGTTGCGCAGCAGAGGGNAAATTAGGTTGGAGGATGTACGTTTTTCAGGTGTCTATTGCCGTTTGATCATCTTTCCAAACTTAGCCCCTTTTTGTGAGATTTAGGGGCACGTAAAACTTCTAGAGTTTGGCTGAATACGCTGATCTGGCGACCTTTAAACTTGGCCTCGCGCGTCTTCTGAAAAGCCGGCCCCGTTCCTTGAAGTCTTAAGACATATCAACAAGCGGGATAACCGGCTCCGACCACAGCATGGCGCTTTCGAAATCCATTGGGAAGGTCCTGTAGGCCAGCATTTTGCCAATCTTCTATGCGGTAGCTGGCCTGGCCTCGATTTCCAGACCGAATTCCATCGTCTTATGTGCTGACTGATGGGGGGCTACCAACTAGGTAACTGGGTAATAGGAAACCATTGTATACGGCGGGCAATAGATACTAATTGTAAATGCGTAAATTATAATCGTTGAAACAGGTTTCCTAAGCTTCATTTCAATTCATTCCTTTTCCACTTTTGAAAGTAAGCAATGAAGTCATTGTTTGCAACTTAGAATCAGAGGTCGGCTTACAGTGTAGATTAAGTGATAAGTCGCGATCCCGCTTTTAGTCAGCTTCAAATTTTGCTACAATTGACCAAATGTACAGTCTGATGAAATTAATTGTTGGATCGGCAAATTTGCTGTTGGCCCGGGTTTAAGCTACGTATAGTGGCTGTTATTGTAATCCTATGGCTAAAATGGAGACGAACAACTATGGCAAAAACAATTATCACTGCTGCGGTGGTGGGATCAGGGGCAACCAAGGAGATGAATCCTGCAGTTCCCTATACACCCAAGGATATTGCACAAGCTGCGATCGAGTGTTGGCGTGCCGGCGCAGCAGTTACCCATATTCATGTCCGCGAGCCTGAAACCGGCATCGTATCTTCACNACTCGAACTCTTTCGGGAGGTGGTCGATCGGATTCGGCAAGCCTGTGACATTATTATTAATCTGACGACAAGCGGAGGCAACATTAAAGGCGATAACATCATTGAAGAACGACTTGAACCGGTGATGCTTCAACCTGAGATCTGTTCGCTTGATATCGGCTCGATGAACTTCGGCACGGGTGTCTTTCTCAACCCACCAGAGTGGGGAAGGGCCGCGGCCAAACGGATGCGTGAGCATAATGTCAAGCCAGAGATCGAAGTTTTTGACGCTGGTCATGTCCGTCAGGCCATCCCGCTGATCGACGAGGGCTTGTTTGATGACCCACCCTATATTCAATTGTGTATGGGGGCGGGTTGGGGCATCGAAGCAACGCCGGAAAACCTGCTCTTTATGAAGGGATTGTTACCACCGGATCTCCCTTGGTCTGTTTTAGGCGTAGGCCGGGCGCAGTTGCCGATGATCACAATGGGGATTCTTTTAGGTGGCCATATTCGGGTCGGTTTTGAAGACAACATCTACCTGCGGAGAGGAGTTCTGCTAGAAAGCAATGCTCAGATGGTCGATGTAGCGGTGAAACTGGTCGGGCAACTACAAGGTGAGATTGCTACGCCTGACGATGCGCGACAGATACTAGGATTAACTAATGGGGCAACGAATTGATTAAAGAGAAACGAGACTGCCTGGAAGGTACGACGGAAGGTAACGTTGGGTGGGGGATGATCAATATGGACTCCGAACTGGTTACACCTAGCCTGAGCCACACGCTGGGGCCGGGTCTGGGTAAAGTTCTTAATTCTTATTCTCCTTGGAGTTATGATGCCGGACGAGGCGATGCGGTGCCGATTAATCACATTGTCCGGCTTGAAACTTTCGGCCAACGTTGTTTGTTAGGCGCTAAATTGCAGCAGGAGTATCGACTTCGGCTGGTAACAACGCGTGACCAATCTGGAAAACTACAACGCCGTCATCTGGTCATTAACTGTGATCTCTTCGACCAGGTAAATAGTTCCCAACTCCTAGTCGGCCAGTCAGAATTCTGGATGGCCCTTACCCGTCCCTTTGCCCCTCCAGGTGAGCGCAATCCTGTTGAAGTCCCGGCCGCACTGACATTCCTGAACGAACACCAACCCGGCGAAAATGATCTNGTCAACCGACCCATCGAGTCATACCGCTACCAACCGGGCAAAGAGGGACGGTTCTTTCATCACAGCGTACCTCAGGTTTTCCACATAAATCAGTCAGATCTTTACCGCCACATCAATACAGTCAGATACATGGAACGGGCGCAGGATTTACTCGCCCTTCTGTATCAAAAGGTTGGGAGAAACGCTGGGCGCATGCGATTTCGCCAAATTTCAATTTATTACCGCAAACCCTTTGTCCCTGGACAAAGGGCGGAGGTAGACCTGGATCTGGTCGAACAGGAGGATCAATTTAAAGGAGCAATTCGTTTCTACCACTGTGACGGCGAAGGTGTTCGCAGCCAACGAATTTCAGTGGCTATGAAAACACAGGGACCATTGACTGGAAATTAGTGAGATGAATCACCATTCTCCATCTCCGGCTCCCCTATATTTTATTTGATTCTAAATCCTATTCTTGCACCTGTTTGTGCTGCCTATTCTATCAATTCTCGCAACTAGGGGGAATCCCCGCAGTTCTCTTTTTTCGCTCTGCATATNCGCGCTCCTTGCCCTGAGTTTTCAGAAAGCAAAGATGATGGCGAATGTAGGAAAAGGTTTAGGANGGAGGCAATGGCAAGAAAAGTTGAGATTACGGNAGTTTTTTTTGTTGATTTTCAGNGNAAAGTGTGTTAACNTCNTGNAAGGGNNCTCTTTGAGCTNCTCTNAAAGTTGCCAGTGNATTNGGATTTTACCGTCGCATAACAAATAAAAGNTCTCTTTGAATACATAACTCTATTAACTCAAATNANTTTTGTATGTCTTGTAATCGCATCGCTGAATTTCTCAGGGTTTCTAGTTTTTTATTAGTGCTAGGTCCATTAAAAAGATGAATGTAAGATTAACTTTGGCTTATTGTTTTCAGCGCTTTATGACTATGTTTTTGATGGTTTTGATTGGTAACTTTGCTTGGTCGGATTCACCAGTCAGTTATTATCAAGATATCCAGCCAATTTTACAACGCAGTTGTCAGGGATGTCACCAACCCAGTCAGGCTGACGGAGACCTGATTCTTACTTCTTATGAGGATCTTCGTCGGGGAGGATCTGAAGGGGCGGTTTTTATAGCTGGAAAACCGGATCAAAGTCTAATCCTTGACTTGATTTCCGGGGATCCACCGTCCATGCCAATGGACGGCGATCCACTGACACCTGTAGAGATTGAGCTTTTTCGCCGCTGGATTGCCGAAGGTGCAGGCAACGATACACCAAATATGGATACCGGTTCAGCAATGGAGCCTCCTCAATATACCATTCCACCGGTGATTTCTTCCCTGGTTTATTCACCTGATGGCGATATTATCGCGGTCTCGGGTTATCGCGAAGTCCTCTTGCACAAGTCAGATGGATCTCAACTGTTAGCTCGGTTGCTTGGAAAATCCGATAGAATCGAATCCATTATTTATGCTTCCGACAGTAAGATGCTGATAATTGTTGGGGGAACGCCTGCCAAATTCGGTGAAGTTCAAATGTGGGACACAGCTACAAATAAGCTGATTCACTCATTAGAATCAACATATGACACAATCTACGGGGCATCGCTATCGCCTGACAATAAATTTCTCGCCTTTGGCTGTACTGACAAGACC
>PACG01000192.1 GCA_002699335.1 Candidatus Poribacteria bacterium | reverse complement strand
TAGATTGATTTTTGTGTCGCTCTCGGTAATACCCCGTACGGGATTAATGCCTGTAAACATATCCCATTCAAGCAGAGGATACGCACAGTCTAGCAGTAATCATTTGGGCCATTCAAGATCTAGTTGGAGATCAGATATAAACTCAAAAGATCACGTCTGGAAACTTGGTTTGACGTGTTATATTGNTTCCTCGGCAATTCTTCTATATTCTTCTAGAAATTATTGAGATCAACACTGAATACCTACTCATCCAAGCCACTTACACGCCCCTTTATTATTGGTCTTTTCTGGCGAATACCGTTAAGTTTGTGCGGTAAATTCGATGTTGGCTTCAAACGAACACAATAAGCCTCGTTAAGTGCCAAAGTTTTCCACTTCCAAGCATTAATAGGTTATCCATAAAGTCTGGCTTCCCTTCNTGGTCACTCTCGTTCGCTCCGCGAAGTTCTTTGATTCTCTGTGTCTGATTCGTCAAGCCTAATTTCCCGAAGAGGTCCCCATTCTCCATCTTCGAGAATACGACAGAGGACACGGTCACCATCGGCTACCGTCAATGGACCTACATACAAATGTGCAGCCGAATGAATATCGCCACCAAACATCCGCGGATCCTGACCCGTAGTGGTGTAGTAGATTCTGAAACCGCCGGCCATAAGTTCCAACTCTCGATCACCGTCTTCCGACCAACGAACTGCAATTTCCGGTAGATCTGGGTACAAACCGCGGCCAAACAACTGGTCAATGACGACTTGTGTCCGACGGGGGATGTACTGATTCCTCGTTCGATCGACTTCAGCGAACCAGGCCTGGTGTTTGGCAACACCCGAGTTGTGATGCTCGACTCGCCACTCCGAATTGGTGAGTGCCGCTTCATACGTCTTGCGTGGGTTGCCCCATCGGGCAGCTTCGGCAAATAGGGCGGGCTCGATTTCGGCGATACGTTTATCGAATAATTCCCTCAAGCGATTTGGTGTCAGGACCCCGTCGCGGAAAAAGTGCTTCGAGATTCTGTCTGCCAATAATACGCGGAATTCTTCGTTCTCTAGCAACCGCTGATATAACCAGTGAGGATTGCTGCGATCGGCGGTGTCCCCGAGCGGAAAGGGACCCAGCCGGTCTTCTTGGAGCTCCAGCAGAGTATGCTCGGANTCCCAGATGATGAACCGGAAGCCCTGGTTTTGGCTACGGTTCATGAGTCCGTGCCAGTTGTTTCCTCCGCGATTGTGGCCGAACCAGCTGATGGGAGCATCCAAGTTACCGCCGTAGAAGATTACCAGCATGTAATCGATGAGATTGACCGGGTCGAGCAGTCGCTTGGACTCAGGATCTCGACTACCGTCAGGTTTAACACCAATCATCTGGCAGTAGGCATTCAGGTCGCTCAAGTCGCGTTGCGAGAGCTGATCGAGACGTATCCAAAGCTTCATATTGCCATCGGTCGCAAAGACCTGATAACGACGGTCTTGGTCTGCGTCCTCTGAGTATCCGCCCATGATTTTCACCACATCAAAGTCCTTTTTCTTACCCCCAATATATGATTCACCGAAGAAAGCTTTTGGCCGTTCACACGTGTTGTAGAGCCCCCAGTAGTGTCCGTTGATATAAAGATGCCGAAAGTTGCCTCGCGGGGACGGATGGCCCATGTCAAATTGCAGGTCACGGTTGAATTGATCGCGCATGTATAACGCCTTGGAACTGAAGCCGTGGTGCCAGGCGTAGTTCTGGCTACATCGCAAATCGATGTGACTGAACTCTTTGGCGGAGTTGCCATCAAACAGGTCATACTTGAGTCTCGCTTGGCCATAGCGACGACGAAAGAAAAATCGGAAACCGTGCTTAGGAATCTTTGGTTGTCGACTGAATCCTCCTCGCATACGGACACCAGCGTTGATTTGGAACTCGCCTTCCTGACCATCGTCCGTCGGCAAGAGTTCAAGCGAGCAGTTCCGTTCCGCTTTGCGTCCGTGCCAACCCGCATGAGCATAAATCCCGCTTTNGTCGCTGAATAGGTTTTCAGGTTCGATGGCGATTGAGTAAGACGGAATAGCCCACAGCGCTTTTAGGACTTTTTCTCGGTATTTGGGATTGTTGGTGATGTCTGCATCCATTCCGTAGTTTGATTTTCCCGCTCCCCACTGGTATGGATAATTTGCAGGTGGCAATCCGTCGGCTGAGTCGTCGATACGGTCCGCCGGAAAAATATAACTACGTGTAACAATTGGCGTGGGCGAATAGCCCGGTTTGTATCCTCGGGCACGGATGATGGTAGTCTGTTCGATCTCAAGTGGCTGATCGAAAACTGGGCTCGATTCGTTGGGCTCGCTTCCGTCCATTGTGTAACGAATGGTGACATCACTGTCTGCGGCGCTCACCTTCAGCGTAAAAGGCGTTTTGAACAGCCCATGTGGTTGGGTTAGTTCGATCGTTGAAAGCACACCAACACGGCTCGCTGCATTTCTGCGCCCGGGAGTTGGAACAGCCAAGAAGTTGGGCGATTTGCCTTCGTTGCCATCAGCAATCACAGGAAACCCGAAGGAGACGTTGGTCTTTTGTTTGGGGTATTTAGTTTTGACGATCTCGAACTTCTCGCCATTGGGGCNGGTCAGGATCAAGTACTCACCCCCCTTTTTGAGTTGAAAATTTGTGTGCAACGGCCGATCGATTTGCCTTCGATNTTTACCAGATGCAAATACGATCAGATATTCACCGGCTGCTAAATAGATGTCAGGGAAAACCCATCGGTGCAAGTCTTTTTCCGAATCCGTTAACGACCAGTTTTTTAGACTTTTCTTCTGGTGCGAATGGTTGTGAANTTCGATCCAGTCGACGAGTTCGCCCTCCTCATCAACCAATCCGGTATCACTATCGGCCATGAATTCGGTAATGCGCAGTTGGCCTGTTTCCGTTGACTGAAGTGGCACAATGAGTGTGTTTTCTGCGTGACTTTTAGGTTCGCTAACTTGGCTAAGATCATTGTTAGATTGATCAGCGACCGTTACGCGGGCTTCCTCCAATTCTGTTGGTTCAAGGCGCCCGTTCCTATCGATATCAAATCGTGCCAGTAGATGATTACTCGGCGGTTTCTCATCTTGATGTGTACGTTTGGCCTGTTGTTTATCGTCAGCCCGGTTAATGCTGCCTCGAATCCAGTCATAAAGCTCTTCAGGGAAATCTTTGATTTTTCCCTGTTTGGCATCCTGCTGCATCTTCTGGAGANTCTCCACGATTGGGCGGTCATCGATGAAAGCCTTGTATTCGCCAACTAGCCTGCTCCACACATTCTCCAGTGCCTGGTGGGCGGCCTTCTCTTCTTCCTGGCTCAACTCACCGTCGCCATCTTTGTCATACTTCTTAATCCGTTGCTCGTGACGCCGNCGATTGCGGATGAACTGCGGCCGCTTCACAGCAAACGGACTACCAGCTTTTCGGAGGGTTTCGCGTTCAACGGCATTGAGTCGGCCATCCCTGTCAGCATCAAATTGTTCAAGCACGCGCTGCCGAATAGTAAGAGTGCTTTGTTTCTGGTTAGATAAGTGTTTTTCAGCGGTTAGGCAAGCTGTCAGAAAATAGCAACAAGTTATTAATATCAACACCTTTTGCATTTCACTATCTCCTTNGTCTTAATAATTAAACAGAAATCAGGATATTAGATAGGATTTTCAACTTACTATCGTGGAGTCCTAGGTTCTCACTTGAGGATTCAAAAAAGAAGGTGAGTCAGAGGAGATAACCCACCTTACAGAAGGAAGTGTCGGAGATACTACTATTATCGCTGAATTGAGTGATAACCTGAATGTTGAAACAAAAAAGACGAGCATTTTGAGCTCGCCTTGATTGTTCTTCAACTTCTTGTGCAAGNTTTAATGTCTCAAAACATTTGCTCTATCCGGCTATTGTAAATCAGTGAGCGGTTTTATGCAATGNCCATTAACAGATAAAATTGAGGCAGAGAATTCGGAATATCTAGCAGATGTTCCGTAGTTTCATTCTAATAAAGAGAAGAAAAAGGGTNCCAGCTAGGGGTGATGAGACCGGCCTGATTACCCCCTACACCAGTTATTTTTCGCCCGGGTTTCAGTAGCGATGTTGGGGGGAGTTACTAGAGTAAGCATAAGAAATATGGCATTGGTTAGGTTTTGCATCCCCATTGTTTTATGGGCATAATCATTACTTTTAAAGTGATAGTCACGGTGCAGAGTTTCGAGTTCATTACGTATCCACCCCCCTCTTTCACAAATATTAATAATATTTTGGGGATGCCTCCGTAATCCGTCCGGAAGGCCAATATCCCTTCTACATGATGTATTTCAGCAGTTCNTCGGCAATCGTGTCGGTATCCTATTCACGTCAAACGGACAGGGGCGTATCCTGGTCGTCCATTCTAGCAGGCAAAAAGATACCATCGCTTTCGAGCAGAGCTATCGACACTGATGATAAGTGACCAATGCAGATCCTGGTTGAGACTCTATAATGATGTTAAGACCTTCTATCNTCTCTTTACCCGATAGTACCTGCCTACGCCCGNAATCCTCAAAGTGGATTTCATAATTGGCTTCCGATGACACACCCCACAGTTTCAAATTGGCGTTCTGTGTGGAGCATTCCGGTCGACGGAAAGCGAGAACCATTCCCTGGCATAGATCTTCCTTATGAAACTGATAAGCTAACCATATATCATCATCCAAACTATATGGCGTCAGAGGGTAGAAATCTCCATAGAATAAATGTCTTATACGTCTAAATTCCTGGATTAGATGCTGCGCGACCTTCCAGGGAAACGGCTCATTGGTTACATAACCTACTCTCTCTTTATCGTCTACGGTTTTACGCGCTACAGTTTCCAATTTGTAAGGTTCTTTTTGATTCACTGGGAAAGCCAAGGGCCAGCGCTGAGCTATCTNCGGTTGATATGGGTTCCAGGCAACTGATATACCATTGTTCATTGAACTACGGAAAGAATAGGTGTCAGGATACCCACTGGCAATGGAGGTTGATGGTACCCATTGGCTTATTCCATGGGTATGTGACTGGTAACCATTAGGCTCAAATCCAGGATGATTATGATCCGATCGCCAGAGGTAGACACAGCGAGACATAGCTTCCAAATCGATACGCGTTGCTCCACCTCCACACATATCAATAATGAGATCAGGATTCCTTCTCAGCAGTTCATCCCAGAACCAGTAAAGCCCTTCGACATAGCGAATTTCCGTGATTCCTTGCCTATCTAGANCATCTGCATCGCGCCACCATTGCAGGGGTTGTTTGTTCGGGTAAGGACGTTGATCCGGATAAGACAAATTTGCGCCGATGGGACCGTCTTGGCGATAAACACCAATTCCTTCTTCTTGAATCAAGTTCGAGATATGGTCAGTAATCATCTCAAGTGCTCGGTTATCTCCGAAGTTCAATATTTTAAAATGTGGTAGGTCTGCAACTTCTTTATCTTTTAGNGTCAAGAATAAATCAGGATGATCGCGTTCCATCCATGTACCACCACCTTGAAATTCTGGTGTCATCCAGACAAGAAGTCCCATATTTATATTTTTTAGTTTATCGGAAAGCGGTCGAAGTCCATTAGGAAAACGCTGAGGATCTGCAGGTCCAATGTGTGTAGAAACGGGCTTCGTAACATGCCACCCGACGTCCATCCACAAATACTCCGCTCCGAGTGAGGCAAACTTAGATGCGTAGTCGATTTGGTTTTGTTCAGTTGCTTTGAATGCTTCCTTGTACNANCCAGCTGAGCTCGCTAGTAAAGGTAACATCAACGGGATTCCATCTCTTTTCGGATGATAATGAGCTAGTATTATCCGTCGAAGCAGATTCTGTCCGTAGATTCGGTGGCCTTTCCAGAAGAGGAGAAGAATCCTTGGAGTTCGAATTTTCTCTCCTGTGTACAGCTTAAGGTGCGTTAGCTTCATCCCCGCGCGAACAGCTAGTGACTGTGAGTTTCGAGAGAAGTTTATAACCCATTGTCCGGTCCACCCTATTCCTATCATAATTCCTTTTTTCGCCACCTCAACATTGAAGAAAGGNAGACTCTCTCCCCAAGACGATCTCCCATGCAGTGAAGACACCTCAAAACTAGAATTAGGAGGTACTAATTGGGTTTTTGGCCCAAAGTCATCAGCGCCGGCAGTCACACCTTCCTTATACTCCTGATGCATAATGAAGTTTACATTNACCATCTTCATTTGTTAGTNCAGTATCTATTGCTTGAATGTCAGAAATGATTGGTGTTTCACATTCTCCAGAATTCTTGAGCTTCAATACCCATTCGACGGCAGGATAATCCCTAAAAGTCGTCACTTCACAGCGCACCTCAAGCCCCGTTTTATGATCAGTATACGTCAAGATTTGTTGCGTTCGAGTTTCATCCAATAGTTCCTTAGTTGTAATGAGATTCCAATCCGAGAGAAAATTTCCTGAAATTCTCCCATCATAAATAAATGAAAATGGTGCCGTTTCAGGGTTCAATAGGGTCGCTTCCATCCACTTATTCATACTGTCCCAACACGCAGACTGGGACATATCTATTTCCGTAGTCCTCGGTTCCCATAGTGAGCTATTCGTAGTATTTTCAGAGTTTTCCTCTTTTGCAAACATGAAAACTGTTTCCTCTAATTTTTGATTAAATGTAAAGAATTCAAATTTATCATCCATTAATTTCGTGAAGGTATATTGTAATTCATGCCATAGTGCATATCTTTACCTAAATTATTTTCTTGGTAATTTCGTTGATTCTACTTGGCCACCCTCTTCTTGCCAGATTCCAATGCTACCTATATGTTTAACTGCTGTGTAACCATTGTCTATTAATATCTTCCGCGCTTTCTCAGATCGCATTCTCGATTGGCAATAGGTGTAAATCTGCTTCTTGGATTCAATATTTGGCATCTGGCCATTTTGTAAATAATGCAATGGAAAATGAAGGGCGCCTTTGGCTTTTACTTTTTCATATTCTTCCCTAGTTCGGACATCTAACAAAATAGCCTGACCGGTATTAACTTGCTCTATTATTTGATTTAATGATAGNAGTTGATTAGCAGAAAAACAGCCATAAATCGGCACTATAAAAATAAATAGTCCGATTGATTTCAATTTCGTCCTTCCCCTAGATTTGTCGACTGNCGTTGGTTCTCGATCTGACTCCTACGCCTTTTTGACGCCAATCTTTGTTCCCTGGCCGCTCTTGTCGGTTTAGTTTTTCGGCGATACTTTAGCTTGATCGACGCTTGACGCAATAAATCAACGAATCGTTCCATCGCATTAGCCCTGTTCCGATCTTGACTGGCAAATCTTCTGGCATTAATCAATAGAACTCCGGATTAATTCATCTTACTTCCAGCTAATTCTTTCAAGCGNCGGAAGATAAATTTATCCACAGTTGAGCAGTTAGCTGCATCGAATCGCAGTTGAACGACGGTGGAAACTTTATTGACATTCTGACCCCCAGGGCCTAAAGTACGCACGAATTCGAAATTAAGCAACTTAGGATCGACGGATAGATCTGGTGTAATCGGTATCATGCGTTTTTGAAAATTAAGGGCATTCTACTTCAGTATCACTAATTTCCTAGTTTCCATGTAATCTCCAGTCTGCAACTAATAGAAGGAAGTANCTGAAGCCATCGCTTCACCCGTTTNTGTCCCCCCATCCCAGTAATCAGCTTGTCTAGATCGTAATCGTTGCCATGTTCCATGGCAGCGATACAGGCTTCATGAACAACCATCCTTGGGCTATTGATTTTTTAAGCTGAAGCCCTAAACAGTCTGGTCATAGTTGCAATGGATTCAACCACAATTCATTTGTCCTCTTCGATGCTGGGTATCGAAGNNGNCANCTTTCCTCTTTCCATCTGAAGATCCCTTTTATCACAAAAGTCGAATCTATTGGATGCAGTGTCCAATAGTCAAGGTTGGGCATAGTCAATTGCCCAGATTCCACCTTCGTCTGGCTCGTTTGCTGCTTTTTGCCACAGGTCTAAAAACTCATCCGGGGCGTTGTGGTCAATCAGATGGCTGATGAATATTTGATGTAATTCCAAAACGATCTCTTGGTTGCCATCGGCGATGTTGCTTGTAGCCATTGGGGCAGTGGTAAGGTCATACAGTTCCGGTGTACCATCTTTACCCACAGGTGCGTAGCCCCACTTAGGTGTAACTAGGAAGGGAGTAGTTGCCCGTGGCGGGCGTGATCCCTGAGGCTGGATGTAGCAACCACTGACGGCAATGTCGCGATGGTGGTTGCCATCATTTTGAATCTGTTGGGCAAAAGAAATACCATCAATTTCTTTTGGGGTTTTCAACTCAACACCGGCTAGGTCACAAATGGTTGGCAGCAGATCAATTGGCTGGGCGATCAGATCCAGGCTTTGTCGTTGGGGTATACCAGCACCTGCTATTAAAAAGGGAACATCGCCAATTTCCGGGTAGATGGGCCAATATCGTNTATCATCAGCGCAGAAGNTGGATTTACCCGTTCTACCGTGTTCGCCAATCGACATGCCATGATCGGCCATTACCACCACCACGCTGTTTGCCCATAACTGTAGATCATCTATCTTTTGCAGGACACGTCCGATGTAGCGGTCAACCAGTTCCGATTCCGCCGCGTAATGTGCCCACAGATTCTGTAGTTCAGCCTGTGTATAAGCGGAGGACAGTCCGTAGTTGGGGTGCAACATCGGCGGACCTCTTGGTAATCTGGGTCGTATCGCCGAACCATGTATTCCGGTGGATCCCATGGTTCATGGGGGTCAAAAAAATCTACCCAAAGAAAAAATGGGCTATGATTGGCATTTTCTTCCAGAAACTGGACAGCAGTGATACCTGTTTGAGCCGCGAAGGTCTCAGATTCTAACTCATAATACCGGTTAGTCCATCGATGCTTGTTGGGGAAGGTGTGACCGTTAAAGAGCGGCTCTGGTCGTTCAGGTGAAGTAACGGCAGATCACTTTCCTGGCCACGAAGTTGAAAAGCAGTGTCGAATCCCTGTTGAAATCGGTTGTTGAACAGATGGGGACAATCGCAGATTAACTGAGTGGCATAACCTTGTTGCCTCAGCATCCGACCAATGTGATTTGGCCCGCTGAGGTCGATTGGTTGCCAGCCGTAATGAGGCCAACCCAGAACACCAGTGGCAAAGTCGGTTCGGTGTGGAATGGTGGGAAAGCTATTCATGTAGAACCTTTCCACCGACGTCGCCNGNTCGCTCGCAAACTTGTCGATTTCANGGGTACGTACCGGCCTGGCAGCTCGGTCGCCTAAGTTATCGTATCGAAATGTATCGGTCAATAGAAGGATGATACTTTTCATGATTTTTCTCCCATTTCTTTTAAATGTCATAAACATTGATTGAATTAATTGATGGTAGGCTCGACATCGAATTCGTGTCTCCTTCAAGAATATCCAGTTTTACGCAATCATGCAAATCTAGGTGACCGAAGGACCCAGATAGATAATTCCTGATAAGTCAGATGGTATTGGCAACCAAAAACCGGGTCATTTTCACTGGCTTGAATCATAAACAGACGAGAGGCAATGAGGGGAGCTGATATCCGCAGTTATCTTTTGCCCGGGCTTCAGTAGGTGTGACCCAACAGGCTTTTCAATCAGTCGTCATCTCATACTCTAAAACTTCTCCCGAACCACCGCCTCCTAGTTATTAGGACTTCTTTGTTTTTATCGGATGAGTTCGTGCGACGCGATATATATGGATTCTTCGCTAATCGCCTGGGCCAGAGCAATATGAAACCGCGTACGATATGCACGTAAAGACGCTAATATTATGATACAATCTCACTTATGCAAGAGGTCTATTGAAACGTAAATATGATGAATCTCAGAAAAGTATCTACTCCGCAGATGATCGTAGCCGTCTTGTTAGTGGTCCACCTCTTACCCGTATGGTTGTTCGAGTATTTCCCTTCTCAAGATGGCTCCAGCCATGTCTATAATGCCTACCTGCTAAAGGATTATCACCATCACGAAAACTACCAGTTAAGAGAAGTATACCAATTGAATCTTAAGATTTTTCCCAACTGGGCTTCTCATATAATTCTGGCCGCGCTGATGTACATTTTCCCCCCCATAGTTTGCGAAAAAATACTGGTTAGCCTCTGCATCGTTTTCCTGCCCATATCTCTATTCTACTTCCTGAGTGGGATTCAGAAAGAAAAGACCTTTTGGGGGCTGATTGGGTTTATATATGCCTTCAACTATTTGCTACATATGGGATTTTATAATTTCGCTCTGAGTATTCCCTTCTTTTTCTTGACTCTGGGTTATTGGTGGCGGCGTCAGGATAGCATGGCGCCAGTAAATATTGCGGTACTATATGTTTTGCTGATCGCTACTTACCTTTGCCACTTCCAGTCTTATTCTTTGCTGGTAATTTCGCTGACCTTCTTCGCCATTTTCTCTTTTTCCTACAGTGCTTTGGAGAAAATATATGGACATAAAAAAGGGGCATCGGGCAATGGAAAGTCATGGTTTAATGACTTAAAAGCCTTTATTATCGCTTTGAAACCGGCGGTCTTGTTCATCGGCCTAATGTTGCCGGCCTATTTCATTATGATGACCGACTATCTGGAGAAGACAGTTGGGTATGGTCGCACATACAAGAGCCTAGCCGAACTGAAGTCATACTTCTTTGACATGAGATCTCTTGTTGTCTTTAGAGATGATCATATTCTTGTCGGCCGTATCAGTAAAGTACGATAGGTGTGCTACTTTCGTACCCTATAATGATCCAACCAGAAAACTCCCTGTGGAAGAAATACATACTTTAACGAACCATGGATAATCATTCGGTAAAAGATCGTACAATATCCACCGGATTGGAGGGGGGATATTTTCGCCTTTCAGAAACCGATCGCACATTAGACCTGCACTGGAAGAGCGGTTCGCTAAAATACAGTGACTTCAAACTGATGACTGAAGGTGGCACGGCAAAACTCTATACCTGCATCGATGAAAATTTACGACGCAGAGTTGTCTACAAGACCCTACACGACCACCTGAAAAACAGCGAAATTGAGACGCACCGGTTTCTGCGGGAAGCTCGAATAACCGCTAACATTGCCCACCCGAATACTATACCCGTTTATGAATTGGGCCGTGACCGAGGTGGCTCGCTATTCTTCACCATGAAGCACATCAATGGACAAGATTTGCGGAATATTATTTTAGCTCTCAACGACGGTGATGAACGAACAACTCAAACCTTCCCGTTNCCAGTGTTAATCGATATTTTAATTCAGGTCTGCCAGACAGTCGCTCACGCCCACCAACGAGGGGTCATTCATCGTGATCTGAAACCGGCCAACATTCTAACAGGTGAATTTGGCGAAACCTACGTCATCGATTGGGGATTGGCTAAGGTCTGGGGCGAACCTGAATTAGCGACTTTCCCCGCTTTTGATTATCAGGAAGATTATTCTCTAACCCCAGTCGGTCGGCGCTATGGGACCCCCCTCTACACTGCCCCTGAAATGATGCGGGGGGACAGTTTTGTGGATGGTCGAGTGGATGTATTTTGTTTAGGCAATGTGTTATTTGAAATTTTGACCTACCAACAATTGCTGAGAGGCGAAACAGTGAGCCAAATTCGAGAAGCTCTCCTGAATCAGCAGTTACCAACACCGTGCCAGGTTGCACCAGAACGGGACATTCCAACTCAGTTGGAGGACATCTGTTGCCAAGCTCTACAGAAAGAACCCGTTGATCGTTTTGATAGCGTTCGGTCGTTTTTAAAGGCCTTGCTGGATTACCGATCGACTCGAGCTAGTTAATCGCCTCAAGCAGGAATTCAAGCCTGTCTGCGTGCGTGCACGCACAGGCAGAAACGCCCCAACACCATCATTGAAAAGAATCTGGTGATGTTTGAGTTTATTGATGCCGCCTGAGACATGGGAGGAGTTAATCCGCCCCGGTGAGCAGAAGGCATATAAACTCAAACATGCTTACGTCGTTCCATCGGGATACACTAGATAAAGATCACCTTCAGAATGGTCCCTAGTCGATTCCCAACTTTTCGTCAATCTCCTTTTGATAACCGTAAACCTGGCAACTTTCTATCTCCTGCATCTTAACAGCTCGACCAACTTAGACGACTTCTGCTGGTGTTAACGCCCGGTTATAAACGGCTAATTCGTCCATCTATCCCTTTGTACAAATTTGCACCACCGTTGGTTCCTGGCCGACCTCCAATTTCGATATTATTGTCATTCCAGACCATCAACTGTACTTTTCCCAGGGGCGTTGGGCTAGAGTTTGACCATACATTTGACTATAGTTGTAGTCGGGGAAAACCAACTGGTTGTATTGGGCTATTTTCTCTAAGGTCGAATCTAAGTCAATTTCTCTGGCCGCATAGCCTCTAACGGCGGCAAGGCCGCTTGCCCCCGTTCCAGGTTTAAAATACCACCTTGAATTTTTTGTTTCAGTCGTGTCCTTGATACTGGTGGAATACGAATGGCTTTGTAGCTCTCGAGCCAAGCGTAATAATTATTGATATCGTCCTTGAAGGCTTTTAACAGAGGGAGGGTACTATCGAATGAGCTAATATTCAAGCCTTTGAAATCATCTAACTGGGCCAATCGATTGAATCCAATTACTTTCCTAATGTTTTGAGTCTCTCAGGTCATTGAGTTCCATGTAGGGGAACATCTCCGGCCCGCAGTCAATGGGTTGAGGACTGCTCTTAGCCAGCAGTTAGGTGGGTTGGTAGTATTTGACCATAGGTTGCGTAACAATGTAATTCTCACCGGATTCTGCCACTTGATATTTTTTTGATCCACCACTGAGAGAACTTGACTTGATTTCATGGCAATTGCCGGTGACTTTACTGGCTGATGGATCTTGGCAGCGGCGGAGTGATTCACAGAAAAGAAACTTTTTAGATGATAGACCATTTGCTGGCTGCTGCAACTAGTTAGGTTCAGCCACAGATAGAAACAGACATATAGCCTCAGATAATACCAGCTAGACCAAACTTTGGGTTGATTATCCATGCGTTGAATGTCGCTACGGTCTAACATTTAGAGTAACCAATAATGTCAAACGTCCGAATTGAAATTATTCCATATGATCAATGTTAGTACTACTAGACATCTTTCCAAAATAAACCAGCCTAACGATTGGGTTCTGCAAGATTCTAATGGCTATGCTGGTTGAGATATTTCGGCTGAATACCTGAGGTTGACAATCGCAGCCATAACATTCCATGTCTTACCCTAGTTTCGATGTTTCCCTGGATAGGTTTCTTTGACAATGCGGAAAATCTGGCACCATCGATTGGCATGCTCGATTGGAATTCTACGACCTGCCAACTCTCGGTTAAATTTACTGGCCTCACCAGTCAAGGACTGATTCCAAGTTTTCTTGATTGGAGTGTAACNGTTGGTGTACAGCTTAGCTATACCTTGGTAACCACTATCAGCTAGCTTGTTTATTTCAGGTGCAATTGCCAGACAACTCTCTTTGAAAATTCTGTAATCATGAACTTTGCCTTTGCGGCAGACAACCGACAGAATTTCCAACGTTGCCAAGCAGATAACCAACTGGACTTTTATCGTATGCAATTTTTGCTTGCCGCTGTAGTAAAGACACTGTCTTTTGGTTGGACGCTCAATGGGTTGCTCGGTGACATCAATGGCAATTGTCTCTAAGTCGCCATCAAGCAAGTGATTTCGACTTTTCATTGGAAGCACCTTGATGAACACATCGAGTATCTGGTGATAGATTTTATTTACCTAAGATTCACTGATACCAAACGCCGAGCCCAACCTGGCAAAGGTCGGATTGTGGTGCAGATAGGTGAATGTTAAAAGAAGTCGCTCTAGCAATCGAAGCTGTGATTTCTGACCGTGTTTCTTCATCGGTTGTTCATCTAGAATGCTTTGGATATGAGAGGCGAGAAGGTTGAAAATGGCCTCGAAAGTTTCCTTGGAGATACCGACGCTTCGCAGGAATTGTTCTTCTGATTGTGCTGTTGTTTTTTCAAATTGATTCATACCAGCCAAACCCATGCAGCACCAGTACTTATTTTGGAAAGATGTCTACAAAAGAGGAGTCAGCAAAGAAACGCTGATTGGGGATCATTCAGCACCATTGATGAATTCACATGCCTTTTATAGATCCCCAGGTTAGAACAAGATTGCCACGAGGAGAGACACCAGTAGGAACAGCTTGAGCTTGCTTGAGATTAGGACTCAGCTCTTCGGCAGTTCTCGCTATATCGCTTATCCTCACCTCATCTATCATTCCGTTCCAGCCCAGTGACAAGTTATGCTTGCTTCCGATGACCACGTCAAAGCCAAGCTTATTATCAGTTATCTGACCACCATATCCTTTTTCTAGCAACGAGCTTCCCATCG